>NZ_JAYRCW010000089.1:0-10300 GCF_041909755.1 Sandaracinobacter sp. | reverse complement strand
CGCCCGGCGCTTGAGGGGCCGCGCCGAACCCAGCCCGAAGGGCCGCAAGCGCGACTGCGCGCCCTAGCCAATGCGAGGAAAGCCAGGCGGGCGGACGCCCGCGCCCGGCGCCTGAGGGGCTAAATCAAAAAAGCGCCTCGTCCCAGATCGGGTCGACCGTGCCGCCCCAGGGCCCGTGGAACCGCTCCAGCCAATATTCGGCCAGCGTCTGCCCGCTGTCGGCGATTTCCCACAGCGGGGTCAGGAAGCCCGCCTCGCTGTCGCCGATGCTGTTTTCGCGGGCGCGACGGTCCAGCCCGCCGGCGGCGATCGCCAGCACCTCCTTCGCCAGCGTCTGAAGGCTCTTTCCGTCCGGCGCGGTCGCCTTCAGCGCCAGCCTTGGCACCTCGTCGCGCATGCGCTGCTGGCCCTCGATGTTCCAGCCCTTCACCAGATCCCAGGCGGCATCCAGCGCCGTGCCGTCATAGAGCAGCCCCACCCACAGCGCGGGCAGCGCGCAGATGCGGCTCTGCGGGCCTGAATCGCTGCCCCGCATTTCCAGATAGCCCTTCATCCGGACTTCGGGGAAGGCGGTGGAGAGATGGTCCTTCCAGTCGCCATAGGTGGCGCGCTCGCCCGGCAGCACGTCCAGCCGGCCTTCGATGAAGTCGCGGAAGCTCTTGCCCGCGGCATCCAGATAGCGGCCGTCGCGATAGGCGAAATACATCGGCACGTTCAGCGCATAATCGGCATAGGATTCATAGCCGAAGCCTTCATCGAACACGAAGGGCAGCATGCCTGTCCGCGCCGGGTCGGTATCCGTCCAGATATGGCTGCGATAGGACAGGAAGCCGTTCGGCTTTCCTTCCGTGAAGGGGGAATTGGCGAACAGCGCCGTTCCCAGCGGTTGCAATGCCAGCGAAACGCGGAACTTCTTCACCATGTCCGCTTCGGAGCCATAGTCCAGGTTGGTCTGCACGGTGCAGGTGCGCTGCATCATGTCCAGCCCCAGCTGCCCCACGCGCGGCATGTGCCGCCGCATGATGGCATAGCGGCCCTTGGGCATCCACGGCAGCTGCGCGCGGGTGGCGATGGGGTTGAACCCCAGCCCCAGGAAGCCCAGCCCCAGTTCCTCGCCGATCGCCAGGCACTGCTCGCGATGCCGCCCGGTTTCGGCGCAGGTCTGGTGCAGGGTTTCCAGCGCTGCGCCCGAAAGCTCGAACTGCCCGGCCGGTTCCAGGCTCAGGCTGCCGTCGGCGCCGGTGGCGGCGATGATCCGGCCGTCCTCCAGCACCGGCTCCCAGCCATAGCGGCCGAACGCCTCCAGCAGGTCGCGGATGCCGTTCGGCTCCTCCCACGACGGCTGGCCATGATCCGTCAGCCGGAACACGAATTTCTCATGCTCCGTGCCGATCCGCCAATCGGATTTCGGCTTTTCGCCCCGCTCGAACAGCCCGATCAGGTCGGCCTTGCCTTCGATGGGGGCGGCATCCCCGGCCGCGATCAGCTTGTTGCTCATGCGCCGCGCCTTAGCCGCGCCCGATGCCCCGCGCCAGCCAGATTCTGAGTGGCGCTCAATGTCCACCAAACAGCTGGAATTGCGCGATTGCCGCGACGACCGCCGTATCCGCCCTCAGGATGCGCGGCCCCAGCGCCAGCCGCCTCGCCTGCGGCAGCGCCAGCACGGCGGCGCGCTCCGCCGGCGAAAATCCGCCTTCCGGCCCGATCAGGATCGCGGCCGGAGTCGCCGGTTTCAGCGCGTCCATCGCCGCCCCGCCCTCCTCGTCGGCAAACAGCAGCCGGCGTGCCGGGTCCCATTCCGCCAGCAACGCCGGCAGCTTCACCGCGCCGGCCAGCTCGGGCAGCGCGGTGCGCCCGCACTGTTCGGCGGCCTCCACCATGTGCGCGCGCAGGCGCTCTGGTTTCAGCCGGGCGTGGTTTGTCCGCTCCGTCAGCACGGGCACGATCCGCCGCACCCCCAGCTCGGTCGCCTTCTCCACGATCCATTCGAATCGGTCGGGCTTGATCGGCGCCGTCAGCAGCCACAGGTCTGGCGTCTCTTCCCGCCCCCGGATCATCGCGCCGACGCGCACGCTCACCCGGCGGCGGCCCACGTCCGCGACTTCGGCGGCCCACTCGCCTGTCTGGTCATCGAGCAGCCGCAGTTCGGCGCCCCGGTCCAGCCGCAGCACGGTGGCCAGATAATGCACCTGCCCCCCCTCCAGCCCGATCTCGGCCCCGGCCTCCAGCCGCCCCTCAATGAACAATCTTGGAATCTGGCGCATGGCGTGGCGCTAGCACGCAAGCTAAGGCGGTTCCATGGCGCGCACGCTGGCAATCACGGGCGGCACCGGCTTCGTCGGCGGCCACACACTGGAACGCGCACTGGGGCGCGGGTGGAAGGTGCGCGCGCTGGCGCGCCGCCCGCAAGCCGCGCGCGAAGGCCTGCTGTGGGTGCCCGGCAGCCTGACCGACCCGGCCGCGCTGGATGATCTCGTCGCCGGGGCGGATGCCGTGATCCACATCGCGGGCGTCACCAACGCGGCAAGCCGCGCCGGCTTCGAAGAGGGCAACATCCTCGGCACGGCGCATGTGCGCCGGGCGGCAGGCGGCCGGCCCCTCGTCCATGTCTCCTCGCTGTCCGCGCGGGAACCGCAGCTGTCCACCTATGGCTGGTCGAAACTGATGGGCGAACAGGTCGCGCGCGGCGCGGCAGGCCCGGTCACGGTCGTCCGCCCGCCAGCCGTCTATGGCCCCGGCGACCGCGAATTCCTGGAACTGATGCGCACCGCCCGCAGCGGCTTCATCCCGATGCCGAAGGGGTCCGTCGCGGCGATGATCCATGGCGCGGACCTGGCGGAAGCCCTTGTCGCGCTGGCGGAGGATGCCTGCGGCCCGGCCCGCGCCACCGGCCGGATCCTTGAGATCGACGATGGCGCGGGGGGTTACACGCCCGCGCAGGTGGCCGATGCGATCGGCAGCGCGCTCGGCCGCCGGGTCCGCCATGTGGAGGTGTCTGCCCCCACCCTAAGGCTTGCCGCGATGGGCGACACCGCCTGGGCGCGGCTGAAGGGCGAACTGCCCCGCATCAGCCGCGATCGCGCCGCCTACATGGCCCATCCGGACTGGTCGGCCGACAGCGGGGCGCTCCGCTCGCTCGGCATCTGGAAACCGGGGATCACCCTCTCTGAAGGCATGGCCGAAACCGCCCGCTGGTATCGGGCCCAGGGCCTGCTGCCCTAGCCGCGCCAGTTTTCCCGTCCGCATTCCGCCACAATCTGCGCTAAAAGAAGCGTCAAACCTGTTGTTCGGAGATTTTTGATGGATCGCGCCCAATGAACCGGGAGATGACCTACGCCCGCCTGATCGAGCTGATCGAGCCCTTCAACAAGAAGGGCGTCGCGCTTGCCGAAGCCACCAGCTTCGCGGACGATCTGGAACTCGACAGCCTGACGGTGATGGACCTTGTCGCCAACATCGAGGATGAGTGGGACATCAACATGCCCCTCAATATCCTTCCCGATCTGGAAACCGTCGGCCAGCTGGCGGATGCCGTCGTCAAGCTGAAGGGCTGAGGCGCATGACCGACCTTCTGTCGAAGTTCGATCCCTATATCGCCGAACACAAGGGCCTGCTGGACACCGGCGTGAACGATCCGTTCGGCGTGGTGATGACGCAGGTGCTGTCGCCCACCCGCGCCGTGATCAACGGCCGGGAAACCATCCTTGTCGGCACCTACAACTATATGGGCATGACGTTCGATCCCGACGTCATCGCCGCCGGCAAGGCCGCGCTCGAATCCTTCGGCGCGGGTTCCACCGGCAGCCGCGTGCTGAACGGCACCTTCGCGCCCCACATCGCCGTCGAACAGGCGCTGAAGGATTTCTATGGCACGAAATCGGCGATCGTGTTCAGCACGGGCTATCAGGCCAATCTCGGCATGGTCTCAACCCTTGCCGGCAAGGGGGACTATATCATCCTCGATGCCGACAGCCACGCCTCCATCTATGACGGCTGCAAGCTGGGCAACGCCGAAGTCGTGCGCTTCCGCCACAACAATTGGCAAGATCTGGACAAGCGCCTCGGTCGCCTGCCGGCCGACGCGGGCAAGCTGGTGATCCTGGAAGGCGTCTATTCGATGCTGGGCGATGTCGCCCCGCTGCCGGAACTCGTCGCCGTGGCGAAGAAGCACAAGGCGATGACGATGGTGGACGAAGCCCATGCCATGGGCTTCTTCGGCCAGCACGGCCGCGGCGTGTACGAGGAAATGGGGCTGGAGGACGACATCGACTTCGTTGTCGGCACCTTCTCGAAATCGGTCGGCACGGTGGGCGGTTTTGCCGTTTCCAACCACCCCAAGTTCGAGATCCTGCGACTGGTGTGCAACCCGTATCGCTTCACCGCCTCGCTGCCGCCTGCAGTTGCGGCGACGGCCGAAGCCTCCATCCGCAAGCTGATGAACGCGAAGGAAAAGCGCGACAACCTGTGGGCGGTTTCCCGAAAGCTGCATGCCGGGCTGAAGGCCGCCGGCTTCAGGATGGCGACGGACACGCCGGAATCCGCCATCATCGCCGTCCTGCTGCCCGATCAGGACAGCACTGTCGCCATGTGGCACCAGCTGCTGGAGCATGGCATCTACTGCAACATGAGCCGCCCGCCTGCGACGCCTGCCGGCATCTTCCTGCTGCGCTGCTCGCTGTCGGCCGCGCACACGCTGGCTGACGTGGACACGATCGTCAGCCGCTTCATCGCCGCGCGGGACAGCCTTTCGGCAATGCCCGCCGCCTGACCGGCCGGCCCGTTCCGAGCGGGGACGGGCGAGGACCGGCAGCACCGGGAACAACAGAAAACAATAAAGGGGAGAGATTGATGGACTTCGCCTATCCGCACGCCGCCTTTGCCACATGCCTTGCCATCCTCGTCTATGTCTGGACGGGGCTTGTCGTGGGCAAGGCCCGCAAGGCCCATGGCGTCGATTACCCCAACACCCACGGCTCCGACGATTTCAACCGCGTCTGGCGCGCCCACCAGAACACGCTTGAACAGCTCGTCATCTTCCTGCCTTCGCTGTGGCTGTTCGCCGTCGCCGTGCAGGAATTCTGGGCGGGCGTCCTCGGCCTTGTCTGGGCCGTCGGGCGCATCCTCTATGTTCGCGGCTATATCGTCGCCGCGCCGAAGCGCGCGCCCGGCTTCATGATCGCGCTTCTCGCCACTGCCGTGCTGCTGTTCGGCGCAGTCGGCGTGATCGCCTGGCAACTCTTCGGCTGATGCAGGCGCCCCGCTTGCCGAGGCAGGCGGGGCGCTTTAATCCCCTCTCCCAAGGGAGAAGGGGAATTTATGCCGCAAGCTGCGGGCGAACAGCCCATCGACGTGAAACGCGACCGCCTCGTCATTGTCGCATCTTCGCTGGGCACCGTCTTCGAATGGTATGATTTCTTCCTCTACGGAATCCTGGCCGCCCTCATCGGCCGCCTGTTCTTCCCGATCGACAACCCGACGGCCGCAACGCTCGCCAGCCTCGCCACCTTCGGCGCGGGTTTTGGCGTCCGCCCGCTGGGGGCGATGCTGTTCGGCCACTATGGGGACCGGATCGGCCGCAAATATACCTTTCTCGTCACCATCACGCTGATGGGCGGCGCCACCGCGCTGATCGGCCTGCTGCCCACCTATGCGACGGCCGGCCTGTGGGCCCCTGCCCTGCTGGTGGGCCTGCGCCTGCTCCAGGGCCTGGCGCTGGGCGGCGAATATGGCGGGGCCGCCATCTATGTCGGCGAACATGCGCCCAAGGGGCGGCGCGGCGAATATACCAGCTGGATCCAGATTTCGGTCGCGGGCGGCTTTCTGCTCTGCCTCGTCGTCGTCCTCGGCACCCGATCGGTGATGAGCCCGGAGCAGTTCGACGCCTGGGGCTGGCGGATCCCCTTCCTGCTCAGCCTCGTGATGCTGGCGATCTCGGTCTATATCCGCATGCAGCTGTCGGAGAGCCCGGTCTTCAAGGAGATGAAGGAAGCCGGCAAGACCGCGAAGAACCCGATCGTCGAGGCCTTTTCCGACAGGTCCAACATCGGGAACGTCCTCGTCGCGCTGTTCGGCGTCGCGGCGGGCCTGACGGTCATCTATTACACCAGCCAGTTCGGCACGCTCTACTTCCTCACCGGCACCGCAGGGGTGAGTGAGACCGAGACGCTCATCTACCTCGCCGTCGCGGCCATCTTCGCGGCCCCCTTCTATGTGCTGTTCGGCATGCTGTCTGACCGGATCGGGCGCAAGAAGCTGCTGCTGATCGGCTATGGCCTGTCGATCCTCCTCATCTTTCCGCTGTTCCACCTGATGGCAAACGGGGCCAACCCGGCGCTTGCCCGCGCGACCGCCGCCAATCCCGTCACGCTGGAACTTCCGGCGTGCGAGTTCCGCATCTTTGCCCGCAAGCAGACGGAAGAATGCGCCAAGGCGCTGGGCTTCCTCACCAAGCGCGGCGTCGCCTATGGCCGGGAGCAGGCCGACAGCGTCGCCCTTGTCGTGGGCGACCAGCGCGTCGAAGGCTTCGACGAAGCCGCCTTTGCCGCCGCGCTGAAAGCGGCCGGCTATCCGGAAAAGGCCGATCCGGCGGAAAAGCAGCGCTGGAAGATCATCTTCGCCGTCTTTGCGATCATCACGCTCTCCGCCATGACCTACGGGCAGGTCGCGGCCATCCTCGTCGAGCTGTTTCCGGCGAGGGTGCGCTACACCTCCATGTCGGTCCCCTATCATATCGGCACCGGCTATTTCGGCGGATTCCTGCCGTTCATCCAGCAGCTGATCGTCGTCCGCACCGGCGACCCGTTCGCCGGCCTGTGGTACACTGTCGCCGTCGTCGCGATGGCGTTCGTGGTGAGCCTGATCTGGCTGCCCGAAACCAAGGATCGCGACATCACGGCCTGACGCCAGCGCCAGTTGCGCGATCCGCGCCGCCCCCCGATGCTGCCCTCGGGAACAGAGGGAGAGGCGCATATGGGTCCGCTGGCAGGTATCAGGGTGCTGGATCTCAGCCAGATCGTCTCCGGACCGATGGCGGCGGCCTGGCTCGCCGATCAGGGCGCGGATGTCATCAAGGTCGAAACCCCGGCGGGTGATCCCGTCCGCTTCGTCGGCGCAAAGAAGGGCCGGGTTTCCGCCCTCTTTGTCAGCGTCAACCGAGGCAAGCGGGGCGAACTGGTCGACCTGAAGTCGCCGGACGGCCGAGCCCGGCTCGAAGAGCTGGTGGGCTGGGCCGATGTGCTGGTGGAAAATTTCCGCCCCGGCGCGATGGACCGGCTGGGTCTGGGCGAAGCCCGGTGCCGGGCGCTGAACCCGCGCCTGATCTGGTGCGCCATCACCGGGTTCGGGCCGGATGGCCCCTATGCGGGGCTTCGCGCCTATGATCCCGTGGTGCAGGCCGCCTCCGGCCTCGCCGCCATCCAGGCCGATCCGGATGGCACGCCCCGCCTTGTGGGCACGATCATCTGCGACAAGGTGGCTGCCCTGACGGCCGCGCAGGCGATCACGGCCGCCCTGTTCCACCGGGAACGAACCGGCATCGCCCAGCGCATCGACATCGCGATGCTGGATGCGGCAATCGCCTTCACCTGGCCCGAAGGCATGTACAACCAGTCCTTCACGGACCCGGCCGATCCCGCGCCCGACTATGCAAGCCTGGGCCGCCTGTGGCAGGCGGCGGACGGGCATGTGGCGCTGGGCGCGCTGCAGGACATCGAATTCGAGGCGGTCCGCGCCACGCTGGGCCATCCCGAAAGCCTGGCGGATCCCGCCTACAACAGTTTCGAGGGCCGCCTTGCGGATTATCCCGCCGTACTGGCTGCAATGGCGGCCGAAGTGGCGAAACGCACCCGCGCAGAGCTGATGCAGGGTTTCACCACCCACGGGGCTGTCGGCTGCGTCGTCAACAGCCGCGACGACGTGCCCGCCGATCCGCAGGTCGTCCACAACGGCTGCCTTGTGGAGGTGGACCAGCCGGGCTGCGGCCCCGTGCGCGTCGCCCGCCACCCGATCCGCTTTTCCGCATCCCCCGCACGCCACGCGCCGGGGCCTGCGCCGGACACCATTCGTTAAATCCTTAACGCACGGGCTTATCCCCACCCAAGAAGGTTAGTCCCCCGCGGGGCGATTGCGCATCGCGGCGGCCGCACCCATATTGCCGGACTATGACCAGTGAAGACCAACTGACCCGTCCGGTTCTCCCCCTGCGCGACATCGTGGTGTTCCCGCAGATGATCGTGCCGCTCTTCGTCGGCCGCGAGAAGTCGGTGAAGGCGCTCGAAGCGGTGATGCAGGGCGACAAGTCGATTTTCCTGCTGAGCCAGAAGAACCCGGCAGACGAGGATCCGGCGACCGACGCGCTGTACGAAATCGGCACGCTGGCGACCGTGCTGCAACTGCTGAAGCTGCCGGACGGCACCGTTAAGGTGCTGGTCGAAGGGCAGCAGCGGGCGCGCAGGCTCCAGCTGCGCGAGGATGGCGAGTTCCTGACCGCCGAGATCGAGCTGCTGACCGACGACAATGGCGACACGCCGGAAGTCGAGGCGCTGATGCGCTCGGCCGGCAAGCAGTTCGAATCCTATGTGAAGGCCGCCAAGCGGATTTCGCCCGAAGTGGCGCTGCAGGTCGGCCAGATCGAGGAAGCCGGCCGCTTCGCGGATTCGGTGGCCGCCAACCTGAACCTGAAGATCGCGGACAAGCAGGCGCTGCTGTCTGAAATCGATGTCGCGAAGCGGCTGGAAATGGTCTTCGGCTTCATGGAAGGCGAGATCGGCCTTCTGCAGGTCGAGAAGAAGATCAAGAGCCGGGTCAAGCGCCAGATGGAGAAGACCCAGCGCGAATATTACCTCAACGAGCAGCTGAAGGCGATCCAGCGCGAGCTGGGCGACGGCGACGAGGAAACCGACGAAGCCGCCGAATATGAAGCGCGCATCCGCAAGGCAAAGCTGTCGAAGGAAGCGCGCGAAAAGGCGCTCGCCGAAGTCAAGAAGCTGAAGGCGATGAGCCCGATGTCGGCCGAGGCGACCGTGGTTCGCAACTGGCTGGACGTGCTCTTGTCGCTGCCCTGGGGCAAGGCCTCGAAGGTGAAGCGCGACATCGTCGAGGCGCAGAAGGTGCTCGACGCCGATCACTACGGCCTTGAAAAGGTGAAGGACCGGATCGTCGAATATCTGGCGGTTCAGGCCCGCACGAACAAGCTGAAGGGGCCGATCCTCTGCCTCGTCGGCCCGCCCGGCGTCGGGAAAACCTCGCTCGGTCGCTCCATCGCGAAAGCAACGGGACGCGAATTCATCCGCCAGTCTCTGGGTGGCGTGCGCGACGAAGCCGAGATCCGCGGCCACCGCCGCACCTACATCGGCTCCATGCCGGGCAAGATCGTGCAGAATCTGCGCAAGGCGGGCACGAACAACCCGCTGTTCCTGCTGGATGAAATCGACAAGCTGGGGCAGGATTTCCGGGGCGACCCGGCCTCTGCCCTGCTGGAGGTGCTGGATCCGGAACAGAACAACAAGTTCAACGACCATTATCTGGAAGTCGATTTCGATCTTTCCAACATCATGTTCGTCACCACGGCCAACAGCTACAACATGCCTTCCGCCCTGCTGGACCGGATGGAGATCATCCAGCTGTCCGGCTATACCGAGGACGAGAAGGTGGAGATCGCCAAGCGCCACCTGATCCCGAAGCAGTTCGAGGCGCACGGACTGAAGCCGCAGGAATTCGCGGTGACGGACGAGGCGCTGCGCAACCTGATCCGCTATTACACCCGCGAAGCCGGCGTCCGCACGCTGGAGCGCGAGCTGGCGAAGCTTGCCCGCAAGGCGCTGCGCCAGATCCTTGAAAAGAAGGCGGAAGCGGTCACCGTCACGCCCGAGAACCTGAAGGATTTCGCGGGCGTGCAGAAATACCGCTTCGGCATGTCGGAAGCGGAGGACCAGATCGGCATGGTCACCGGCCTCGCCTGGACGTCGGTTGGCGGCGACCTGCTGACGATCGAATCCGTGACGGTTCCGGGCAAGGGCGTGATCAGCACCACCGGCAAGCTGGGCGAAGTGATGAAGGAATCCATCACGGCCGCCTTCAGCTTCGTGAAGGCGCGTTCGGCGGCCTATGGCATCCACCCCACGACCTTCACGAAGAAGGATGTCCACGTCCACGTCCCCGAAGGCGCGACGCCCAAGGACGGCCCGTCGGCGGGCATCGCCATGGTCACGTCCATCGTCTCCACCCTGACGGGCATCCCGGTGAAGAAGGATGTGGCGATGACGGGCGAAGTCACCCTGCGCGGCCGGGTGCTGCCCATCGG
>NZ_JAYRCW010000088.1:0-10350 GCF_041909755.1 Sandaracinobacter sp. | reverse complement strand
CCTTCTTCATGATTTCGGATAGCTCCCACGATGGCAGGGTGCAGGCCCCGTTCAGCCCCTGAAGCAGCAAGCGCCGTGCCAACCGCCTTGCATGGCGGACTTTCGGCCTTCAGGGCCAGAAACTGCCCAATTTGGCGGCAGATTGCTGAATTTTGGGGCAGCAGCGGGCGAAAATCAGGGCGGATCAGCGCGCATCCAGCTCAACAGGCGGGATTTCGCCCAGCGACGTGTCCGGCGCGTCCGGCTTCCAGCCGGTGCCCGGGCGGAAGATCGTGTCGCGCCCGGCCATGATGTCGCCGGACGCCACCTGCAGCGCCAGCCTCTCCTGTTCGCGGCGGACATATTCCGCCGTGATGGAATCGATCGTGTCCTCTGCCGTGCCCACTTCGCGCAGCGCCAGCCGCCCCACCTCGATGGCGCTGTGGAACAGTTCCCGCACGGCAAGATCGATGTCGGCGGCGACGAGGCGCATATAGTGCACGCGATCATGCGCGCGGACGAGGATCCTGAGGTGCGGGAAGGCCTTGCGAACGGCGTCCAGCCGCTGCGGCTCCCACGCGCCGCCGGATGTCACGATCAGCAGCCGGGCATCGCGCGCGCCGGCCGCGCGCAGCACGTCGGGGCGGAAGCCGTCTCCGTAATAGACCTTCCAGCCGAAGCGCCGGGATTGTTCGATCTGGTCGGGCTTGGTGTCGATCAGCACCACGTCCAGCCCGCGGGCATGCAGCAACTGGGTCACGATCTGGCCAAAGCGGCCATAGCCGATCACGATCACGCTGCCGGGGCTGCCGGGTTCCGGGCCGTCCAGTTCGCCATCGTCTGCCGGCTGGGCGCGGGCAGCGGCATAGCGGCGATAAAGGGTGGACAGCAGCAGCGAGCAGAGCATCGACAGGGTGACGACCGCCGTGAACAGCGAGGCGGCGTCGGGCCGGATCAGCAGCCCTGCCACCGCAGAGGCCAGCAGCACGAAGGCGAACTCCCCGCCCTCGCTCAGCAGCAGGCCCATCGGCAGCGCCTTGTCCCACGGGGTGCCGAAGGCCCGCGCCAGCACAGTGATCACCGCTGTCTTCACCAGAACCAGCGCCGCCACCAGCATCAGCACCTGCCCGGGGCTGCGAAGCACCACGGCAATATCCAGCGTCATCCCCACGGCCAGGAAGAACAGGCCCAGCAACAGGCCGCGGAACGGCTCGATATCGGCCTCAAGCTCGTGCCGGTAGGGGCTGTCCGCCAGCATCACGCCCGCGATGAAGGCCCCCAGCGCCATGGACAGGCCGAAACTTGCCATCAGGTAGGAGGCGCCCAGCACGGTGAGCAGCGCCGCGATCACGAAGATGTCGCGGGTGCCGACCTGCCCGAACAGCCGCATCGCCGGGTTCAGCACATAGCGGCCGGCCAGCACCAGCGCGACGATGGTGCCGACGCTGGCGGCCACCAGCGTCAGCCCTTCGGGCGCATCCGGGTTCGGCGCGCGGCTGAGCGCCGAGACGATGATCAGCAGCGGCACGATCGCCAGATCCTGCAACAGCAGGATGGAGAAGATGCGCTCCCCCTCCCGCGTGTTCAGCTGGCCCTTTTCCTGCAGATACTGCACCACGAGCGCGGTGGAGGAGAGGGCGAGCGCAAGACCGACGACGAGCGCCGACTGCCATGTCAGCGCCGTCAGCAGCAGCAGCGTCGCCGCCAGCGCCAGCCCCGTCAGCACGACCTGCGCCGTGCCGAGGCCGAAGATGTCGCGTCTCAAGGCCCACAGGCGCGCAGGCTGAAGCTCCAGCCCGATCACGAACAGCAGCAGCACGATGCCATATTCGCCGAACGCCAGCACGTCCTCGGTGTCGTCGATCAGGCCGAACCCGTAGGGGCCGATCAGCAGGCCGGCCGTCAGATAGCCCAGCACCGCGCCCAGCTTGAAGCGGCTGAACAGCGGCACCATCACGGCGGCCGCGCCCAGGAAGATCACGGCTTCCCTGAGGATGGTGGTGTCTGCGATTCCCGCCATCGTCAGCCCTGCGGCGCCAGCGCAGCGGCCTCTGCGGCGGCGGCGGCGCTCGCCTCGAAGGCAAGCAGGATGGAGGGGTGCCGGGCCGGATGGGCGCGGGCCGGTTCGAACAGGGTGAGTTCGGGGAAGCGCGCGGCAAGGGGCGCGGGCAGCGGCCCGTCGCCCTTCAGCCAGCCTTTCAGCAGCGCATGCGCCTGCGCCAGACCTTCCGCCGTTTCGCCCAGCACATGTCGGCCGAGGATCGCGGCAGAGGCCTGGCCCAGCGCGCAGGCCCGAACCTCCTGCCCGAAATCCACGACCCGGCCGGAAGGGTCTAGGCCAAGGCCAACCGTCACGCGGCTGCCGCAGATGGGGGATGTGCGCCGGGCGCTGGCCTGCGGCGCGGCGGGCAGCGATGCATGGGGAATGGAGGCCGCCAGCCGCAGGATTTCCGCGTTGTAGAGGGGGGCGTCCATCGCCCCGGTTATAGGAAGCGCCTCAAGGGTTGGTAAAGGCCGGGCGATAGCGGGGGGCCAGAAAGTTGCGCACCGGCGCTGCATCCAGCGCGATTTCATAGACGCCTTCGGACCAGGGGCCGGCTTCATACGGCGGCACCAGCACGCGGAACATGCCGATGGCGCCATCACCCTGCGGCACGATCGGATAGGCGGCCGGATCGGGGCAATCGCTGAACCCGGCTGCCGCCTGTCCCTGCCGGCGCGCGGCGCGCTCTGCATCCAGCGCCTTGCAGAAGGCGGGCTTCAGAACGGCCATCGCGGCTGCGGGATCGGTGAAGAGTTCGGCAAAGCTGATGCGGCGTCCCGCGCCGCGATCCCAGATCACCGATCGCAGCACCAGATTGCCGTGCGCCCCGCCGGTGAAGCTGTACTGGCGGGCGGAAAGAGCCAGCAGCAGGTCGGTCTCCGCCGCCGGCTGCCAGCGCTCCAGCCACTCCGTCTGATAGGGCGGGCGGCCGGGCGGCGGGGATTTTGCATCCTCCTCTGCCTGCCGCATCGCCTTCTGCCGCTCGGCCAGGGCTTCGGCGCGCATCCCGGTGACGAGCGCCGGCTCCAGCGCGGCCTCGGGCGCCAGCGACCAGCGGAAGCGCAGCACGGGCGATTCAAAGCGGACCAGCAGGTCGGTCGCGGGCAACTCCGACTCTGCGGCGGGCGGCGGGCCTGCGGGGGTGCCGCCAAGGGGCTGGGCCGTTGCAGGGGCCGCCAGCAGCAGCGCGGCGAGGAGCATCAGGCGCGGGCGGATGCCCATCCTCAGCGCTTCCGCACGAATTCGGCGCGGAGCACGAGGCCCTTGATACCGTCGAACCGGCAGTCGATTTCCTGCGGATCCCCGGTGAGGCGGATCGAGCGGATCACAGTGCCGACCTTCAGTGTCTGCCCCGCGCCCTTCACCTTCAGATCCTTCACCAGCACCACGCTGTCGCCATCTGCCAGCAGATTGCCCACCGCATCGCGCACCTCGACAGCGGCGGCGGCCTTCGCGGCGGCTTCGGCGGCCGGGATCCACTCGCCCGTTGCCTCGTCATAGACATAGTCGTCGTCGGACATTTCAGATCAGCCTCCGAATAACGTCACCATGACGATTAACAGACAATGCAATACCATCCTTGGCCATGCTGTCTCTAATTGCATCAGCTAAATCCCAATTTTTTTCGGATCGAGCTTTAATATACAACTCAACTTGCGCCTCTTGTTCGTCAGAAAGAAATGTGGCGATGTATCCACTTTTATTTCTATCTAAATCTAATCCAATAATTTTCCCAAGTAAATGAAGAATCGATCTCGAAATATCATTATCTCCAGGCGAATCTCCATAGTTTAGATTTTCAATTCCTTTCATAATAGAAATACTTGGAACAACAGAATGCATGTTTGATATGTAAAGAGGAATATTTAAGTCATTAAGCAGAGGATCAAATAAGTTTCCAAATTCAACTTTTTGCAATTCTGCCTCGTCAACCCTTCGGGCTTCGTGATGCCATTTATGCAAAACTCGTTCGCTTTGACGTAGCAATGCATCATCCCACCGCAGCGGCTGCCTATAATGCGCGCTCAGAAGCGCCAGCCGCAGCACTTCGCCGGGCCAGCCCGCCGCCAGCAGTTCGCCGGGCGTAATGATATTGCCCAGCGACTTGGACATCTTGGTTTCGCCCATCGTCAGGAAGCCGTTGTGCATCCAGATGCGCGCCAGTTCCGCGCCGCCATGGGCGCAGCAGCTTTGCGCGCGTTCATTTTCATGGTGGGGGAATTGCAGATCCAGCCCGCCGCCATGGATGTCGATGGTGTCGGTTTCCAGCACGCCGCGGATCATCGCGGAGCATTCGATGTGCCAGCCGGGGCGGCCCCGGCCCCAGGGGCTGTCCCAGCCGGGCTGGTCCGCCGTGCTGGGCTTCCACAGCACGAAGTCGCCGGGGCTGCGCTTGTAGGGGGCCACTTCCACACGCGCGCCGGCGATCATTTCGTCCATCGGGCGCTTCGAAAGCGCGCCATAGCCGGGGAATTTCGAGATTTCGAACAGCACATGGCCGTTCGCCTCATAGGCATGGCCGCGCCCGATCAGCGCCTCGATCATGGCGATCATGCCGTGGTCGCCCGCGATATGCTCTGTCGCGCGCGGGTTGAAATCCGGCTTCAGGCAGCCCAGCGCGGCCATGTCGGCGAAATAATGGGCTTCGAACTCGGCCGCGACGGCCTGGGGGCTGCGGTTTTCGGCCACGGCCTTCGCCATGATCTTGTCGTCGATATCCGTGATGTTGCGCGCATAGCGAACGTTGTCCGGCCCATGCACATGCCGGAGCAGGCGATAGAGCGTGTCGAACACCACGGCCGGCCGGGCGTTGCCGATATGGGCGCGGCCATAGACGGTGGGGCCGCAGACATAGAGTGTCAGCGGCTTGCCCGGTTCCGGGGTGCGGAGCGGCTGCTTCTGCCGGGTCAGCGTGTCGTAGAGGCGGATTTCGGGCATCAGATCTCGACCTGATCGCCCGACTTCGCGCCTTCGTTCAGCAGGTCGTCCAGCGCGCGCCGGTCTTCCCGGCTATAGCCTTCCTCCGGCTCTTCCGGGGGGCCGAAGCCCGGTTCCAGTTCCGGGTGGCCGGGCGGCAGCGCGCCGGGCGGCGGCACCAGCCCCGGCGGCAGTTCGAAGCTGCGGTTTTCGGCCTTTTCATCCTGAAGCTCGTGGACCCAGCCCACCATCGCGTCGGCACTGAGGCCGAGAAGCGGAGCCGTCTTGCTGTCCATCAGCCATTCGGGAAGCTGCTGGTCGGGATCGAACAGGCCGGTCGAGAATTGCGCGAGCAGGAACATCACCGATCCCAGGATCAGGCCCTTCAATGCGCCGAAGCCAAGGCCGAGCAGCCGGTCCATCGGGCCCAGAACGCTGCGCTTGGCGAAGCCGCCGGCCGCACCCGCGATCAGCTTGGCGACGATCACCGTGCCGAAAAACAGCAGCAGGAAGGCGATGATCGCGCCCGATGCCTCTCCGCCCACCTTGGGGGCCAGCCACAGCGTGACCTGCTGGTGGAACATGCGCACGGCCACGATCCCCAGGATCCAGCCGGCCAGGCTCAGCGCCTCTTGCGTGAAGCCGCGCAGCAGGCCGACGATGGCGAGAAGCCCGACAAGGGAAACGACGACCCAGTCGAAGCCGGTGAACTGATCCACGATATCCATGGCCAGCCGCCTAGGCCCCCGCCTTGATGCGGTCAACGAGGGCTGCGACGGATGAAACCGGCACGGCCTTCAGCGCGCCGACACCCGCCACGCCGGGCGGCACCAGCGCGCGGGTGAAGCCCAGCTTTTCCGCCTCCTTCAGCCGAAGCGCGGGGTGGGCGGTTGGCCGCACCTCTCCGGACAGGGCGATTTCCCCGAAGGCGAGCGCATCACCCGGCACCGGCAGATCGAGCAGCGCCGAAACCAGCGCCGCCGCCACCGCCAGATCGGCCGCCGGATCGACGACGCGAAGCCCGCCCGCGACGTTCAGATAGACTTCCGCCCCGCCGAACCCCAGGCCCGCGCGCGCCTCCAGCACGGCGAGGATCATCGCAAGCCGGGAACTGTCCCAGCCGACGACCGCCCGGCGCGGCGTCGCGCCGCTGGGCAGCCGCACCGTCAGCGCCTGAAGCTCCACCAGCACGGGGCGCGTGCCTTCGAGGGCCGGGAACACGACCGCGCCGGCCACGGCCTTTTCGCGCTGGGTGAGGAACAGGCAGGAGGGGTTCTTCACTTCCGCAAGGCCATCGGATTCCATGGCGAACACGCCGATCTCGTCTGTGCCGCCGAAGCGGTTCTTCACCGCGCGCAGCACCCGGTATTGATGCCGCCCCTCCCCTTCGAAATAGAGGACGGCATCGACCATATGTTCCAGCACGCGGGGGCCGGCGATCTGCCCGTCCTTCGTGACATGGCCGACGAGGATGAGGGCCGTGCCCGAGGTTTTCGCCCAGCTGATCAGCTCCAGGCTGGCCGCCCGCACCTGGCTGACGGTGCCGGGCGCGCCTTCCAGCTGATCGCTGTGCATCGTCTGGATCGAATCGATCACCAGCAGGGTCGGTGCCGCCCCCTGCCCCATGGTGGTGAGGATATCCCTGACCGAGGTGGCCGCCGCCAGCTGCACCGGCGCATCCGCCAGCCCCAGCCGCCGGGCGCGCAGCCGCACCTGATCGGCCGCTTCCTCGCCGGATACATAGGCGACGCGATGGCCGGCCCGCGCCATGCGGCCCGCCGCCTGCAACAGCAGGGTGGACTTGCCGATCCCGGGGTCGCCCCCGATCAGCACGGCAGAGCCGGGCACCAGCCCGCCGCCAAGCGCCCGGTCCAGCTCGGCAAAGCCCGTCGGCAGGCGCTTCGGCAGTTCGATTGCCGCATCCAGCGGCTGCATCTGGAGGACGCGGCCGCCCGTCTTCAGGCTGTGCTTCTGCACAAAGGGGGTGACGGCGGCCGCCGCCTCTTGTTGCAGCGTGTTCCATTCGCCGCAGTCAGGGCATTGCCCCATCCATTTCGAAGCCACGCTGCCGCACGCCTGGCACACATAACGCGTCTGGGGTTTCGCCATGCCGGGGAACCTAGGGGCTTCGCACGCGCAAGGGAATGGCGCGATCCGGTCAGCCTGCGCCGAAGGCCAGCAGCGCCGCGTGGAGGGCAAGGCCGATGAGGCCGCCGATGAGCGTGCCGTTGAGGCGGATATATTGCAGGTCGCGCAGCACCGCGCCTTCCAGCCGGTCGGTGATGGTGGCGGCGTCCCAGCCCTTCACCGTTTCGGACACCAGCTTCACGATATTGTCGCCATGATCCGCAACGGTTCCGACGACGGCGCGGCGGGCCAGCTGGTTCACCGCGCCGGCCAGCTGCGGATCTTCCCTGAGCGAGCGGGCCATCGCTTCGCCGATCTCGCTGAAGCCCTCGCCCTGGGCCATGTTGAGCAGACCTTCCTTCAGCCGGTTCCACAGGCCTTCCAGCCAGTCGGACACGGCCGGGTTGGACAGAAGCTCGCGCTTCACCCGTTCCACCTTCGCCCTGGTTTCCGGCATGTGCTGCAGATCGAAGGCCAGATTGGCGAGGGCCTGATCGGCCCGTTCGCGCAGCGGGTGATACGGATCGGCGGCGAGGTCCGCGAACAGGCCGCGCAGGCCGTTCACCAGTTCGTTTGCGATCCGTTCATCCACATTCACCAGCCGCAGCATCCAGCTCGTGCGCTCTTCCACCATGGCGCGGATCAGGCCCTCCTGGCTGTCGAGCGCATTGTTGGCCCACAGGATCAGCTGGTCGATCACGGGCCGGTGCCGGCCATCCGCGATCATCGCCTCCAGCATCCGGCCCAGCAGCGGCGACACCTCGATGTCGCGCAGGCGCTGGGTGGCGCCGTCCTGCAGGCGCTGCATCACGGCGCCCGCCGCCGGCGTTTCCGCCAGCTGGACGACGAGGCGCGAAACCCCCCGGCGCACGCGCCCGCCGGACGCAGGCCGTTCCAGCACGCCCGCAATCGCATTGGCGGCGTCGAAGCCGTCCAGCCGCCGCGCGACGTTGGAAGGCGTGAGGAAATTGTCTTTCAGGAAGGTGGCGAGGGCGTCACCGATCCTGTCCTTCGATTTCGGGATGATCGCCGTGTGCGGGATGGGCACGCCCATCGGGTGGCGGAACAGCGCCGTGACCGCGAACCAGTCCGCCAGCCCGCCCACCAGCGCTGCTTCCGCGAAGGCCTGCACCCACACGAACTGCGGATGCACATGCCCCATCGCCCAGGTGGAGGCGGCCAGCAGCGCCGCCATCAGCACGAGCAGACCGGTCGCCACCCGCCTCAGGCGGAGACCCTGTTCCATCCGCGCAGACGGCGGCGGTTCCTTCCCGTCACTCGGCAGCTTGCGGCCCCGCAGCCGGCGGGTGCGCCGGTTCCTCGCCGGCCTCGCCGCCGTTGGTGAACAGGCGCTTGAACAGCGGCCCAAGCTTGCGTTCCACATCGTCGGCCAGCGTGAAGGCCGCAGGCACGATCACCAGCGTCAGCACGGTTGAGAGCAGCAGGCCGCCGATCACCGCGATCGCCATCGGCGCGCGGAAGCTGGAATCGCCGTGGATCCCCAGCGCCACCGGCAGCATCCCGGCCGTCATGGCGACTGTCGTCATCACGATCGGCTGCGCCCGCTTGTGGCCGGCATCGATGATCGCGGTTTCCCGGTCCACGCCATGGCGCATTTCCTCGATCGCGAAATCGACGAGCAGGATCGAGTTCTTGGCGACGATGCCCAGCAGCATCAGGATGCCGATATAGACCGGCATCGTCACGGCATGGCCGGTGAGGATCAGCGCGATCACGGCCCCCAGCGGCGCCAGCAGCAGCGAGCCCATGTTCACGAACGGCGGGAGCACGCGCCGGTACAGCAGCACCAGCACAGCGAACACCAGCAGCACGCCCGACACGATGGCGACGAGGAAGCCGGTGACCAGCTCTTCCATCACTTCGGCCTGGCCCTGCTTCACTTCCTGAATGCCGGCGGGCAGATTCTTCATGGCGGGCAGTTCGCGCACGGCCTTCAGCCCGTCGCCGAACTCCACGCCGTTCAGATCGGCTTCCAGCGCGATGCGCCGGCTCTGGTTGTAGCGGCGGATGCGGGTGGGGCCGGCGCCGAAGCTGATGTCGGCCACCACCTTCAGCGGAACCGATCCGCCAGACGCCGTCGGCACCGGCAGGTTCGACAGCATGTCGATGTCGGCGCGCGCATTCTCGACAAGGCTCACCCGGATCGGCACCTGCCGGTCCGACAGCGAGAATTTCGCCATGTTCTGCTCGATGTCGCCAAGCGTCGCGATGCGGATCGTCTGCGACAGGGTGCTGGCAGTGACGCCCAGCTGGGCAGCCACGTCGAACTTCGGACGGATCAGGATTTCGGGCCGCTCGATGTCGCCATTGATGCGGGCGTCGCGCAGCACCTTCAGGCCCTGCATTTCCTTTTCCAGCTTGCGCGCCGTCTGGTCCAGAAGGACGGGATCGTCGCCGGCCAGCATGATCACCATGTCGCGACCGTTGAAGCCGCCGTTCATCGACGCGAAGTTGATCCGCGCATCGGCGATGTTCATCAGCTGCGGGGCAACCCGGCGCTCGAACTCCTTGGTGGTGACGTCGCGGTCCTTCGCGTCAACCAGGTTGATGTAGATATTGGCGCGCCGCACATCGCCGTCGTCGCCGATGAATTCGAACGCCTGCTTCACTTCCGGCTGCTGCTTCAAGAGCGCGTTCACCTGATCGACGACATGCGTCGTATCCTGCAGGGTCACGCCCGGCGCCAGCTCGATCTGGATCTGCGAGGAGCCGAAATCGCCATCCGGCTGGAAGCCCTGCGGCATCTGCGCGAACAGCACGATCGTCAGGAAGAAGGAGGCGACGCCGAGGCCGACGACCGTCAGCGGACGGGCATGCGCCTCGATCTGGCCCCAGAAGCGGCTGAGCATGTTGCCGTGGCGCTTCTGCGGCTCGCGGTGGATCGTCCAGGCCAGCAGCTGCATGTAGCGCCGCATCCACGGCCCGTCGGCATGCGCCTTTTCGCCGTGGGGCTTCAGGAAATAGGCCGCGATCAGCGGCGTGATCAATCGCGCGACAAGCAGCGACATGAACACCGCAATGGAGACGGTGAGGCCGAACTGCTTGAAATACTGCCCCGGGATGCCCGGCATGAAGGCAACGGGCAGGAACACCGCGATGATCGAGAAGGTGGTGGCGACCACCGCCAGCCCGATTTCATCGGCCGCATCCAGCGAGGCCTGATAGGGCGATTTGCCCATGCGCATGTGGCGCACGATATTCTCGATCTCCACGATCGCGTCATCGACCAGGATCCCCGCGACAAGACTGAGCGCGAGCAGGCT
>NZ_JAYRCW010000087.1:0-10385 GCF_041909755.1 Sandaracinobacter sp. | reverse complement strand
TGACGCTGCCGGGCATCGCGGGCTTCGTCCTCACCATCGGGGCCGCAGTGGATGCCAATGTGCTCATCAACGAACGCATCCGCGAGGAACTTCGACGCGGCAAGCCGCTCGTCCCCGCGATCGAGACGGGCTACAAGGAAGCCTCCCGCGCCATCTTCGACGCCAATGTCACCAACGTGATTGCGGCCGTCATCATGTTCTGGTTCGGCTCCGGCCCGATCAAGGGCTTCGCGGTCGTCCTCACCATCGGGATCATCACCTCGGTGTTCACCGCCGTCACGGTCACGCGCCTGATGGTGTCCCTGTGGCTGCGCGCCAAGCGGCCGCAGACCGTGGTGCTGTAAGGGTTTATCCGATGAAACTGCTGAAGATCATCCCGGACAACACCAATATTCCGTTCCTGAAGTGGCGGAATGTGGCGATCTGGTTCTCCTTCGCCCTGATCGCGGCCTCCATCGCGCTGGTCGCCATCCGCGGGCTCAATTTCGGCGTCGATTTCGCCGGCGGCCTGATGATGGAAGTGCGGTTCGAACAGCCGGTCGAGCTGGACGAATTGCGCGAGACGGTGAATACCGCCGGTGCCGGAGACGGCAACCTGCAGACGTTCGGGGATCCGCGCACGGTCGCCATCCGGCTGCCGCTGCCGCCGGGCGACGACGCGGCTGTCCAGGCCGTGGTGAAGCAGGTCCAGGACAAGATCCGGGTCACCCACAAGGATGCCGAATTCCGCCGGGTGGAAACCGTGTCGGGCAAGGTTTCGGGCGAACTCATCCGCGATGGCGCGCTCGCCATGCTCCTCGCGATGATCGCCATCTCCATCTACATCTGGTTCCGTTTCGAATGGCAGTTCGGCGTCGGCGCGCTGTTCGCGCTGGTGCATGATGTCACGCTCACGCTGGGCTTTTTCGCGCTCACCCAGCTGGAATTCGATCTGAACATCGTCGCCGCGATCCTCACGATCATCGGCTATTCGCTGAACGACACCATCGTCGTCTATGACCGGATCCGGGAAAACCTGCGCAAGTACCGCAAGATGGACATGGCGGAACTGCTCAACCTCTCGATCAACGAAACCCTGTCGCGCACCATCGTCACCTCGGTTTCGATGATGATCGCGCTGGGCACGCTTGTCGTGCTGGGCGGATCGGTGCTGTTCGGCTTCTCCGTGGCGATGCTGCTGGGCATCTTCGTCGGCACCTTCTCCTCGATCTTCGTGGGCGCGCCGCTGCTGTTGTGGCTGGGCGTCACCTCCGACAGCTTCGTCGCCAACGAGGCGAGCGCGGAAGACCGGGTGAAGGCCAAGAAGGCCGCCGAACGCGGGCAGGTGTGATCCGGGGATGAGCGGCCTGAGGATGCAGGCCGGCCCCACCCGCATCGAGGGGCGCGCGAAAGACGGCTGGATCGTCGCCGGGCGGCTCTATCGCCCGGCGCTGCTGGTGACGGCGGCCTTCGCGGGCACGCTGCCCCGGCTCGATCTCGCGGCACTGGAAACCGTCCGGCTGCCGGATCTGGATGGCGTTGACCTGCTGCTGCTGGGCACGGGCGAGAGCCTGCGCCGCCCGCCCGCCGCCTTTGCAGACAGGCTGCGCGATCGCGGCTGGCGCGTGGAGCCCATGGACAGCCCATCCGCCGCGCGCACCTTCAACGTGCTGGCAGCCGAAGACCGGCTGGTGGGTGCGCTGATCCTTTAGGGGATCAGCGCGGTTACAGGGTCATTCCGCTGCGATCGCCGCCGCGCCATCTCCCAGAAGGCGGGCGCGGGCCGCGGCATATTCGCGCTTCAGCCGCCCGATCATTTCGGCGGCCGGCAGCACGGACTTCACTGCGCCGATGCCTTGCCCGGAGCCCCAGATGTCGCGCCAGGCCTTTGCGTCGGTGTTGCCGCCTGAGCCGAAGTTCATGGTGCTGTAGTCGCCCTTGGGCAGATTGTCCGGGTCCAGCCCCGCCGCCACGATCGAGGGGCGGAGGTAATTGCCCGAAACGCCGGTGAACAGGTCGGAATAGACGATGTCAGAGGCCGAGCCCTCGACGATCGCCTGCTTGTAGCGCTCGTCCGCACGCGCCTCGGTCGTCGCAATGAACGCCGAGCCCATATAGCCGAAATCGGCCCCCACGGCTTCCGCCGCCAGGATCGCCGCGCCCGTGCCCATCGCGCCCGAAAGCGCCAGCGGGCCATCGAACCATTCGCGGATCTCCGAGATCAGCGCAAAGGGGCTCAGCGTGCCGGCATGGCCGCCGGCGCCGGCTGCGACAGCGATGATGCCGTCCGCGCCCTTTTCGATCGCCTTCTTCGCGAACTTGTTGTTGATCACGTCGTGCAGCACAACGCCGCCATAGCTGTGGATCGCCTCGTTCACATCCTCGCGCGCGCCCAGCGAGGTGATGATCACGGGCACCTTGTACTTCACCACCAGTTCCAGATCGGCCATCAGGCGGTCCGTGGACTTGTGGACGATCAGGTTCACCGCATAGGGCGCGTCATCCGGGCCCAGTTCGGTCGAAAGCCGCTGCAGCCACTCTTCGAACTGCGGCAGCGGCCGGGCGTTCAGGCTGGGAAAGCTGCCGATCACGCCTGCCTTGCACTGGGCGATCACCAGATCCGGGTTGGAGATGATGAACAGCGGAGAGCCGATCAGCGGCAGCTGCATGCGGGCCTTCAGCTTTGCGGTGATCGGGTGCATTCGCGTCATCCTTCCATCTGTTTCAGCGGCACGCCGGCATCCGCCAGCAACGCCGGGCTTATGCGCGCGCCGCGCTCCACCAGCGCCTTGCCCTGCACATAGTCCTTCGGCGCGTTGATGCAGTCGAGCGCGATGACTGCGCCAGCCCTCAGATAGACGAGGGACCAGCTGCCGGAGGCCGGGTCGCCCCGCACCACCCACCCGTCATGGCCAATCGAAAGGCCAACCGTCTGCAGCTTCAGATCATATTGGTTCGACCAGAACCAGGGGCAGGCCCGATAGGGCTTCGCGCTATCGCCCTGCACGATGTGCGCAGCCGCGGCCTTCGCCATGTCCACCGCGTTCTGCACCGATTCCAGCCGGATCACCGCGCCGCCGGCAAAGGCATTGGCATGGGCCGCACAGTCACCGATGGCATAGACATGGGGAAGGTCGCTGCGGCAATGGCCGTCCACCGTCACCGCCTCCACGCCCAGCGGCGCGACAGAGGGGACAAGGCCGATGCCCGCGATCACCAGGTCGGCCGGCAGCAGGCGGCCATCGGCCAGCCGCACGCTGCTCACTCGGTGCGCGCCTTCCAGCGCCGCCACCTGGGCGTCCAGCAGGATCTCCACTCCATGCGCCTCATGCGCCGCCTTGTAGAAGGCGGAAACCGGCTCGGCCGCCACGCGCGCCAGCAGCCGGGGCTGCGCTTCCACCACCGTCACCTGCTTGCCCTGCTTCACCAGCACGGCGGCCGCTTCCAGCCCCACATAGCCGCCGCCGATGATCACGATGCGCTGCGCGATGTGCAGATCCGCCCGCAGGTCGTCGTCGTCGTGTCGGGTGCGGATCACATGCACCCCGCCAAGGTCCGCGCCGGGGCAGGCCAGCCGCCGGGCATGCCCACCTGCGGCCCAGATCAGCGTGCCGAAGGCGAAGATCCGCCCGTCGTCCGCCGTCGCCACGCCGCGGTCCACATGGGCGATGCGCGTCGCCGTCAGGATGCGGATGTCGCGCTCCGCCCAGAAGGCGGGCGGGCGCAACAGCAGCCGGTCGGCGGTCCGTTCGCCCGCCAGATAGTCCTTCGACAGCGGCGGCCGCTCATAGGGCAGGTCGGCTTCCTCGCCCACGATGGTGATGCGGCCTTCGAACCCCTCTTGCCTCAGGGAAATCGCCGCCTGCGCCCCGGCCTGGCCGGCGCCGACGATCAGGATGTTGGTCATGTCGGTCATTCGTCTGCATACACCTTGATTTCGGGTGCGGACCGGGCGCTGGCGCGGCCCCGGTACATCCCCGCCGAGTTGAAGCTGAACAGCCCGTCGCCCTTCGGGCCCATCACGATGACGCCCCCGTCACCGCCCAGGCTGCCCACTTCGGCCAGCGTCATGTCCGCCGCCTTCTGCAGCGGCTGGCCGCCGAAGCGCGCCGCATCGCAGATGCTGGCCGCCACGCGCACGCGGATGAAGATCTCGCCCGATCCCGTCGCAGAGATTGCGCCGCAGCGGTTGTCGGCCAGCGTGCCGGCGCCGATCAGCGGCGCGTCCCCCACGCGACCGGGGGCCTTGCCCGTCAGTCCGCCGGTGGAGGTGCCGGCCGCGACATTGCCCTTCACGTCCCGCGCGACGGCGCCCACCGTGCCCATGCGCGTCTCGGCCGGCATCAGCGCCGCGCCCTGGTTCTGCAGGCGCAGGTCATCCAGCTGCCGGCGCCGCCGTTCCGTCATGAAATGGCTGTTGGGCACCTGCACAAGCCCGTTTTCCCGCGCATATTCGTCGGTCGCCGGCCCGGCCAGGAACACATGCGGCCCCTTGTCCATCAGGGTGCGCGCCAGCGCGATCGGGCTCAGCGTGCTCTTCACGCCCGTCACCGCGCCCGCGCGCCGCGCCTCCCCCTCCATCATCGCGGCGTCCAGCTCGATGCTGCCGGCAGAGGTAAACACCGCGCCCACGCCCGCGTTGAACCAGGGCGAGGCCTCCAGCACCGCCACGGCGGCGACGACGGCATCGGTCGAGGGGCCGCCCCGGCGCAGCACGGCGGCGCCCGCATCCACCGCCTTCGCAAGATCGGCGCGGATCGCGGCATCGGCTTCGGGCGACAGCGAGCCCCGCTCGATCACGCCCGCGCCGCCATGGATGGCGATGGCCCAGTCCGCAGCGGGCGTAGCCGCCGGCAGCGGGGCCGCAGACAGGGTGGCGAGAAGGGCGGTGGACAACAGGAAGGTGCGCATGATGGAATCGCATAGCCCGCAGCCCACGCCCGCTCCAAGCCCTGAATCCACATGCCCGAAGGGCCGCTTTTGGCCAGACATGGACAGCCGGCAAATCCCGGTGCAGTCTCCCGCCCCAGGAAGGGAGCATTAACCATGACCAATCTGGTGGAGACGATCCTGTCCAGCCTGCCCGCCGAAACGGGGGACGTGCTGGGTGCGGCGCTTGGCGACAGCCCGGATGCCAGCTTCAAGGGCCTTTCGGCGGTCGTGCCGCTGCTGCTGGCCGCCTTTGCCGGGAAGGCTGCATCGGGCGCCGATCTCGGCGGACTTCTCTCCACCGTCGCGGGCGGGCTGGCGGGCGGCAACCCGCTGGACAATCCGGCCGCACTGCTGGGCGCCCCGGCATCCTCCGGCGGGCTGGGCGGGCTGGCCTCGCAGCTTCTGGGGTCCAATCTGGGGCCCATCGCGGCGGCGCTGGCCGGCCTGTTCGGGCTGAAGCCGGCAACCGTGAACAGCCTGATGTCGCTGGCCGGCCCGCTGCTGGCGGGCGGCATCGGCAAGGTGCTGGGGGCGACGCCGTCGGTCCCCGCGCTGCGCAACCTGCTGGTTTCCGAAAAGGACAGCTATGAAACCATGCTGCCCGCGCCGCTGCGCCAGCTGATCTCGCCGGCTGCCGCTGCGGCACCGGCCGCCGTGCCCACGGCCGCCAGTTCGGGCGGCGCAGGCTGGCTGAAATGGGCGCTGCTGGGCCTTGCCCTGCTGGCGCTCGCCTGGTGGGTGTTCGGCCGCGGCCAGAAGGACGAGGTTGCGCAGGTCCCGGCAGAGCCGGTCAGCGTGGAAACCGCAGCCGTGGAACCCGCCCCGGCCGCCGTGCCGGCAGGCGCGGGCGTCCTGTCCGAAGACAGGTCCGGCAAGCCGGTGCTCGTCGTGTTCTTCGATGTCGGCCGGTCAGAGGTGACGAACGATCTCGCTGCCGCATCCGCCGGCGTGAAGACCTATCTGGATGCGAACCCGGCGGCGAAGCTGTCGGTGTCGGGCTACAATGATCCGACAGGCGATGTCGCCGCCAACGCCGAGCTGTCGAAATCCCGGGCAGAGCAGGTGAAGGCCGCGCTGGTGGCCGCAGGCGTCGCGGCGGATCGGATCGATCTCGACAAGCCCGCCGAGGCGACAGACACGTCAGACAGCTATGCCGCCGCCCGGCGCGTGGAAGTGACGGTGAAGGACTAGGCATCGCTGACCAGCTGAACCGGGCCGGACGCCTGCGCCCGGCCCGGTTCAGAAGGCGATCTGGCCCACCAGATAGCTGACGACGATGGTGACAGAGGCGACCAGAAGCGTGCGGAGGATCGTGCGCGACACGTCCATATGGCCGGCGCGCGCGCCCACGATCGAGATCAGCGACAGCGAGAGGAGGACGGAAAACACGATCACCCACATCTCGATGCTGACCGGCAGATAATAGGCGATCGCGAAGGGAACCGCCGCCCCCAGCCCGAAGGCGAGTGCGGAGCCGATCCCCGAAATCACCACCTCCGCGCGGGAAATCAGCCGCAGGATGCCATGCTCCCGCTCCAGCGACGCCTTCAGGGGGGAGCGCACCATCAGCTCGTCGGCAACCTCGGTGGCCAGGTCCTCGCCCAGCCCCTTTTCCTCATAATAGTCGATCAGCTCCGCCCGCTCGGCGTCGGGCTGCTCGCGCAGTTCGGATCGCTCATGTTCGATCGCGCCCAGCTGCGCCTCCCGCTCGGCCGCCGTCTCGGACCATTTCGCCCCGCCCGCCGTCAGCATCCCCGCCACGATCGCAGCCGTCCCCGCGACAACCAGCGTCCCCTCGCTCGCGCCGGCGCCGGTGAAGCCCAGCAGGATGCCCGCAGTGCTGATGATCCCGTCCTGCGCGGCAAGGCTCCAGGTGCGGCGGGTCTGCGGATCACTTAGATACTGCCCCAGCTCGCCTTCGAATGTCCGTCCCCCCAAAACGCCCTCCCGCGGCGCGGCCTCGTCCTCCATTCTGCATCGCACAGCCGTCGGGCGGCTGTCGAGTTGGGCGAGGCGGGCCTGTCGATGCCCGCGTCCGGGCAGAGCCGGTCTATTCTGCAGCGGTGATGGGTAACGCCGGTCTGATCAGCCGCCCGTCATTGCAGCAAACCTGTTGGCAACATCGCCCTAATTCCCGCGGCCGCCTTCAACGCCTTTCGATTCGGCTGCAATGCGCGCATCGAACGCCTCGCGCTGCACGGAAAGGAAGGCCCGATAGCCTTCGGGATCGATCCACGCGGAAACGCCGTCCGTATTCGCTTTCGCCCGCTTGGCGTCGAAATCCATATATTCGGTGTGAGACGACAGCCATATGTCGGGCTTCAGGGCCCCGAGCGTCGCGAATGTGCGGCGATAATCGTCGACGATGCCCGGATAGTTCGGGTCTTTCAGGAGCCGATAGCCGGGATTGACCCCGGTCCCGTCGGGAAAGACGAACCTGAGCTTCCGCCCGTCCACCTCGGTATCCATCACAAAGGTCACGGCTGCGTTGGAATGGCCGGGCGTCTCCAGTGCCAGCAGCTCCACGCCGCCCAGACGGATGCGGTCGCCGCTTTTCAGCACCTTGTCCACGCGCACCGGATCATAGCGGAAGGCCGGCACCTTGCCGTAGAAATAGTCCTTCGTGCCGCCCGACTGCATCACCTCCACATCGGCGGCGCTGGAATAGACGGTGGCGTGGCTGAGGCCGACGACATGCGCGTGCCCCGCCACATGATCCACATGGCCGTGGTTGGTCAGCAGGATGCGCACATCCTCGGGCTTGAACCCCAGCTTGCGGATGGAGGCAGCGATCTCCGGCCCTGAACCCTGCATGGCCGTGTTGATCAGGATATGCCCTTCGGCGGTGGTGATCAGATAGACGCCGAGACCACGGGTGCCGACAAAATGAACCGGCCCGGCAATGGCGACCGGCTCTGCCGGCTCTTCCCAGTGCTTCGCCTTGGAGGCGCCGGTCACGAAGGCCTGCTGAAGCTTGTCGCTGCGGCCGAATTCCTCCCAGCTTGGCATCTTGTCTTGCGAGGCGACCGAACCGGCCGCCAGGATTCCTCCCGACAACAGGGCCGCCCGCAGAAGGCCAGCGCCAAATTTTCCGGAACCAACGGATTTCATTGTAGTTCCCCCGGCCCGGCAAGCCTGGTCAGCCTGCCTTCGTTTCAGGACTTTAGTCTGCCGCAAGAGGATTGAAAAGCATATTCATCCGGATGTATGAATATTGCATTGATTGTATGAACCGGCAGTACCAAGCATGAGGGCGCATGAAGACTGCATCCAGGCCCGTCACCAGTCCGCGGCAGCAGCGCAGCGTCGAGGCCCGGCAGCGCATCCTTGACGAAGCCTTGAAACAGTTTTCGATGGCCGGGTTCGATGGCGTGAGCATCCGCGACATCGCAGCGGCAGTTGGCATGCAGCATGGCGCGCTTCGCTATTATTTCGCCAACAAGGAACAGCTATGGCGCGAGGCGGTGCTCAGCATGTACCAACGCCAGCTGGAAGAGCTGCAAGCCCCACAGGGCGAAGACAGTCTGCCGATCCGCGAGCGGTTCCGCCGATTCCTGTGCCGCTACATCCGCTATTCCGCCCGCCACCCCGAGCATGCGCGCATCATCCTGCTGGAATCGGTGCAGGGCTCCGAGCGGCTGGACTGGGCGGCCCGGGAAGTCGTCCGGGCGCAGCACCAGCAGATGAAGCCGATGATGGAAGCGCTTGTCCGGGAGGGGTTGCTTCCCGACGTGCCGGTGCATGTGCTCATCTATGGTCTGGCGCCGCTGTGCTACGGCCCGTTCGTCGTCGCCCCCGAAATCCGGGCCGCCCACGGAACGGATCCCTTCGATGCGCGGCAGGTGGATTTGCACAGCGAGATGGTCTGCCAGCTGGTTCTCCGGCAACGGGCCGACGGCCCGGCTCAGGCTGCATTTCAACCGGATCAAACGGTTCTGGAAACTCCTGGAACCTCGTGAAACCGAGGTCTGGTGGCGGGGGCGGCTACCGTGATATTCGCAATAACATCCTGATATTAAATGAATAAAGCCAAGAATCCAATGGAATAATTACAACATATTTATAACGGATATTGTTGGTCAAATTTGACTACCACATCCGTAGCAGAACCCGTCCAACATGCAGTTTAAGATACCTTAAAACGCTGAGGTATCTCGCGCTCATCGGCGGCCTAAAAAGCTTCGTCATGCTGTGCTTGCATTTCTGACCCCCCGATATAGTCTAAAAAAGTGGTGCTTTGGGTGCCACCGAGGCGTGAGAACCTCGCTTGGGAGAATTGACGCCATGGCATCCGGCCGGGTGGCCGACGCGTATGTCCAGGTCGCTTGCGGCTAAAGGCGTCGGCGCATGTCTCAAGCATGTTCTCAACACCCGGCTCCCGCCGGCTCCGCTTCGAACCTTCGAACGGGGCAGGCATGGGCGACAGGCTGACCACTTTCCGGCGCACTTCTTTGCCCGACCTTACCGCAAGGGATGTCGGCGCATGCGCCTGATCCCGGATGAGATGGAAGCGCTGCTGACGCCGCGCCTTGCCGAAGGGGACCCGATCCCGCCCGATGACCGGTTGGCTGCAGGGTCCGTGCTGGCACTCGAAGACCTGTACCACTCGCAAAAGCCGCGGCTGCTGCGCTATTTTACGCGCTGGACTAACGGGCATCCTGTTCGTCAGACGCCCACCTTCGGCGATATCCTGCGCATAGGCCAGCAACCGCAGATGTTGCGCATTGCCTGGAAGCAGGTCTTCCGCCTGCTGCAGCCAAGTATGGCACCTTGGCGGACGGGCTGCATCAACGGCATCGCACGACAACAGCGAAGTATCCCGCGGCAGGCGGTGCGGCGCTTGGCTCAGTACGCGCCGGCACCGCCATGGGGTCTGCGGCCTCCGCTTCTTATCAGCTCGGCCAGAGCAGTGCCGGGACGTCGACCATCGGCGCTGGCATCGGCGGCCTGGCGCAGGCGGCGGGCGGCGCGATGCGGGAGAAGGCCGCGTCCGGCCTTGGTCTGGCCGACGCCGCGCGCCGGGGCCGGGATGGCGCCTGGGCGGCGATGAACGGCGGCAAGCCAGCGTCGGGAGGTTCCGATGTCGCGGCCGATGCAGCCCCGGCTTGGGCGCAGTCGCTGCGCCGCCAACAGGATAGCCGCCACCGGCGCCAGCTCGCCATGCACAGCCTGCAGCAGGGCGACCGCGGCGGTTCCTCCGCCACACCCGACATCCGTGAAAGGAACGACTGAGCCATGACCTTCAGACGCGCTGTCCAGCGATACGGACACACCCCGCAACCCGTCACACCCTATGCCCGCGCCGGGCAGGTCTGGGATGACCGCATCGGATCGGCCCGCGTTCAGGCCCGCAACTGGCGGCTGATGGCCTTCTGTTCGCTCGGCCTCGCGATTGGCATGGCAGGCGCCTTTGTCTGGCAGGCGCGCGAGAGCCGGGTCGTCCCCTATGTGGTCGAGGTCGACCGGCTGGGTGA
>NZ_JAYRCW010000086.1:0-10491 GCF_041909755.1 Sandaracinobacter sp. | reverse complement strand
CAGAGATGCCCGGCGTCACCGACGGCCCCAACCCGGAGCTGGTCGATTTCACCCGTCGCTTCCGGATCGGGCTTGCGCTGACGATCCCGGTGCTGGTGCTGGAAATGGGCGGACACCTGCTGGGCCTGCACCGCTGGATCGCGCCGCAGGCGTCCAACTGGCTGCAACTCCTGTTCGCCACTCCGGTCGTGCTGTGGGCCGGCTGGCCGTTCCTCGAACGTGGCTGGGCGTCGGTCCGCACGCGCAACCTCAATATGTTCACGCTCATCGCGCTCGGAACCGGGGCCGCGCTCATTTACAGCCTTGTCGGCACCATCGCGCCGCAGCTGTTCCCGCCCGCCATGCGGAACATGGACGGCTCGGTTCCGGTCTATTTCGAACCGGCGGCGGTGATCGTGGTGCTGGTGCTGCTGGGGCAGATGCTGGAACTGCGCGCCCGCGAGGCGACCGGAGGGGCCATCCGCGCCCTGCTTGATCTGGCGCCCAAAACGGCGCGACGGGTGGCGGCCGACGGCAGCGACCGGGAAGTTCCGCTCGACGAAGTCATGACCGGAGACGTGCTGCGCGTGCGCCCCGGGGAGGCTGTGCCCGTTGATGGACGGTTGAGCGCGGGCCATTCGACCCTTGATGAATCGATGGTGACGGGGGAATCGCTGCCCGTTTCGAAGCAGGCTGGCGACAGGCTGATCGCTGGCACCCTGAACCAGACCGGCGCCTTCACCATGGTGGCCGAAAAGGTCGGCCGCGACACCATGCTGTCGCAGATCGTCGCCATGGTCGCCCTGGCGCAGCGCAGCCGCGCGCCGATCCAGAAGCTGGCCGACAGGGTTTCGGGCTGGTTCGTGCCGGCCGTCATATTGGTGGCGGTCGTGGCATTCGCGGCATGGGCGCTGATCGGCCCCGAGCCGCGCCTCAGCTATGCATTCGTGGTCGCAGTTTCGGTCCTCATCATTGCCTGCCCGTGCGCGCTTGGGCTGGCGACTCCCATGTCGATCATGGTGGGCGTCGGGCGCGGCGCGCAGGCAGGCGTGCTCATCAAGAACGCCGAGGCGCTGGAACGGCTGGAGAAGGTGGACACGCTGCTCGTCGACAAGACCGGCACGCTGACCGAGGGCAAGCCGCGCGTCGCTGCCGTTACCCCTGCTCCGGGGTTCGACGAAAAGGGGCTGCTGGCGCTGGCGGCATCGCTGGAACGGCCGAGCCAGCATCCGCTCGCGGCAGCCATTGTTGCCGAAGCAGCCGCGCGCAACCTGCTGGTGGAGGAGGTCACAGAATTCGACGCGCCTTCGGGCAAGGGCGTCACCGGCAGGGTCGGCGGGCGGCAGGTGATGATCGGAAAGGCCGTGTGGCTGGCCGAGCATGGCGTCGATACAGGCGCCCTGACGGAGGCCGCCGACAAGGCCCGCCGCGAGGGGGCAACGGCCGTGCTGGTGGCGGTGAATGGCAAGCCCGCGGGCAGCATCGCCATCGCCGATCAGGTAAAGGCGAGCACGGCGACTGCATTGGCAGCGCTGCGCGGCCAGGGCCTGGATGTGATCATGCTGACCGGGGACAACAAGGTGACGGCAGAGGCCATCGCCGGCCGGCTGGGGATCGCGCATTTCGAAGCCGATGTGCTGCCCGCCGACAAGCAGGCCGTGGTGGAGCGGCTGAAACGCGAGGGCAAGGTGGTGGCGATGGCCGGCGACGGCGTGAACGACGCGCCCGCGCTGGCCGCCGCGGACGTGGGGATTGCCATGGGCGGCGGCACCGATGTCGCCATCGAAAGCGCGGGCGTCACCCTGCTCGGCGGGGACCTTACCGGCATCGTGAAGGCGCGGGCGCTGAGCCACGCCACCATGCGCAACATCCGGCAGAACTTGTTCTTTGCCTTCATCTACAACGCGGCGGGCGTGCCGATCGCGGCCGGCATTCTCTATCCAACGCTCGGCCTGCTGCTCTCGCCCGTGATCGCTGCGGCGGCCATGGCCCTTTCATCCGTAACGGTCGTCGCAAATGCGCTGCGGTTGAGGCGTATGACACTGAAATAGGGTCTAAGGGCGCTCCCTGTATGCCAGCAGTCGTAGCGCATTGAATACCACCAGAAGTGTCGAGCCCTCGTGTGCAATGACTGCAGGGCCGATCCCAAGTCCCAGAATCGTGGCGGGCACGAGGATTGCGACCACGCCAAGACTGACGACCAGATTCTGCCGTATGATGCGACGGGTCTGGCGGCTGAGCCCGATGGCAAAGGGCAGATGCGCGAGGTCGTCGGCCATCAGCGCAACATCTGCGGTTTCCAGGGCGACGTCGGAACCCGCGGCGCCCATTGCGATGCCGACCGTGGCGTTTGCCATTGCCGGCGCATCGTTGACGCCATCTCCGACCATGGCAACGGGGGCTTCTGCACGCAATTTGCTGATCGCCGTTACCTTGTCCTCCGGCATCAGGTCGCCCCAGGCTTCTGCGATGCCCACCTCTTTCGCAATCGCGTCGGCCACCTTTTGATTGTCACCCGAGATCATGATGATGCGGTTGATTCCAAGGGCCCGCAGCCGGTCGAGCGCCGGACGGGCGGCCGCACGCGGGGTGTCCATCAGGCCGATAGCCCCCAGGTCGCGGTCGCCCTGGCGGACGACCATAGTGGTGCGGCCCTTGTCCCGAAGGTCTGCAATGGCTTCCTGCATCGAGGTAGAAAGCGCATCGATCCCGTCCGCCCCGAACATTTCAGCCTTGCCGATCAGCACGGATGCGCCATCGACATCCGCACGAACACCTTTGCCAGTCAGGCTGACCAGACCTGTCGCCGTGGGAACTGGCAGGTCGCCAAGCCGCAGCCAGCCATCACTGGCAATGGCGCGGGCCAGTGGATGATCGCTGAGCGCCTCGACTGCGACGGCGACTGACAGAAGTTCCTGTTCCGAGACACCGGCGGCCGGGATGACGTCGGTTATCCGTGGCCTGCCTTCGGTCAGCGTGCCGGTCTTGTCGAGCGCGAGCGCCTGCAGGGAGCCAAGCTCTTCCAGCGGACCGCCCCCTTTCACCAGCACACCCCCGCGTGCCGCGCGGGCAATCCCGGACAGGACAGCGCTTGGCGTTGCAATGGCCAGTGCACATGGACTTGCCGCCACCAGCACGGCCATCGCCCGGTAGAAGCTGTCGCGGAATGGTTCGTCCACCACCACCCAAGCGAAGAGCAGCAACACAACCAGGCCCAGCACCAGCGGCACGAAGATTCGTTCGAACCGATCGGTGAAGCGCTGCGTGGGCGATTTCTGGCTCTCGGCCTCGCTCACCATCTGCACAACCTTTGCCAGCGTGGTGTCGCCGGAGAGTCGCGTGACCTCGATTTCCAGCGCACCTGCACCGTTGATGGTGCCGGCAAATACCCGATGGCTGGGTACCAGCCCGTCGGCCCTCGCGGCCGCCGCAATCCGGTCCGGAACGGCATTCTTGTCCACCGGAACGCTTTCACCGGTGATAGGAGACTGGTCGACCGAGGAACTGCCGGCCACCACAAACCCGTCGGCCGCCAGCCGTTCATTAGGCTTCACCAGCACCGTGTCGCCAATGACGAGCTGCTCGATGGGAAGATCCGAAACGACCCCATCGCGGCGGACCGTTGCCGTGCGGGGCGCCAGTTCGCCCAGCGCCTCGATCGCGCGTTTGGCGCGTCCCATGGCATAGGCTTCCAGGGAATGGCCGAAGCTGAACAGGAACAGCAGCAGGGCGCCCTCTGCCCAGGCGCCCAGTGCCGCTGCGCCGGCTGCCGCGACCAGCATCAGCGTGTCGATTTCGAACTTCTTCAGGCGGAGATTCTCGATGGCTTCCCGCAACGTGTAGAAGCCGCCGAAGAAATAGGCCCCGATGTAGCAGCCGAGCGATACCATCGCGGGCAGCGCCGTCAGCTTCTCGATTGCAAAGCCGATTGCCAGCAATGCGCCGCTGAGCAGCGCAAAGTACAGCTCGCTGTTGGCGCCCAATATGCCGCCATGCGCATGGTCATGACCCTTGCCCTCAGGATGGGCGTGCCCGTCTCCTTTCGCCTGCTTTGTCGCGCCGTCCGGCCGTCGGATACTAACGTCCAGTCCATCCAGCGCCTTGAGGATCGCCTCTTCCGAGATCTCGGACCGGCGGAACTCGACATGCACCGTCCCGCCGGCGCTGGCGCTGGCTGCCAGCACACCGGGCAACTGCCGTAGCGTTTCGGCTATGGTCCGTGCCCGGCGCTGATGCCTGATGCCGTCGACATTCCAGCTCCTGTGGCCGAATTCTGCGCTGATCGCGGCGCCGACACCCCGGGCGATCTGTCTGACACGGGCAATCGGGACGATGTCGGGATCGTGGTGGACGCAGAGCATGGCGCCCTGTTTGTCTTCCTCCACCACAACATGCGCTTCACTTACGCCCGGACGACCCAGCAGATCGGCCAACAGACGTTCCACGCAGCTATCGCTCGGATCGTCCACTTCTGGAAGCAGCAACGGGATCTCGAGCCGCGTACGCGTGGTCATCTCTCGTCTCCCGCACCTTGTCCCTGCATCCGCAGCACTTCGACGGCTGCCAGTGTGATCAGCCCGATTTCCGGCAGTGGTGCGAGCGTTTCCACGAAGGCTCGCAGCCGGTCCTCCGTATCGACGATCTCGATGACGACGGATTGCTCGTTCTCCAGAATATGCCGTCTGTGAACATGGCTGCTTCGCCCGAAGCCCACCATCGCCCTCAGCACCGTGGCGCCCGCAAGATGGGCGTCGCGGGCGCGGGTGGCGATGGCGGCATAGAGCTTGTGATCACCATAATAGGCCGCCTCGTCGGTGTAGATCCGCAGCAGTTTCAATGCCTGGGTCATTTTCGTGCTCCTATTCTGCGGGCATCAGGCCGGGGTCGAAATCCCCCTCGCCGTCGGCTGCCTGCTGGCGTCCCAGCATGACCTTGGAGATCGCCGGCAGCACCAGAAGGGTGAGGAAAGTTGCAACCACCAGGCCGCCGATGACCACGGTGGCGAGTGGCTTCTGCACCTCGGCGCCGGTGCCGGTCGCCAGCGCCATGGGGACGAAGCCGATTGCCGGAACCAGCCCCGTCATCAGCACCGGACGAACCTTTTCCATCACCCCGTCAACGATGGCGCGCGATACTTCCACACCGTCATCGATCCTCTGGCCGATGCTCGTCATCACGATCAGGCTGTTCAGAACCGCCACGCCCGAGAGGCAGATGAAGCCAACAGCCGCGGAAACCGAGAAGGCAATACCCGTCAGCCCCAGCGTGAAAACGCCGCCGGCAACGCCCAGTGGAACAGCTGTGAACACCACGAGCGCCCGGCGCACATTGCCAAGCGCCAGATACAACAGCCCGAAGATGATCCCGAACACGATCGGCACCACGATCGACAACCGCTGGGTGGCGGCCTGTAGGTTCTGGAACTGCCCGCCCCATTCGATATGGGCCCCCGGTGGCAGGGCGACCGCCTCAACCCGCGGCATTGCGTCGGCGACGAACGAACCGACGTCGCGGCCCCGCACATTGGCCTGAATGACAACGCGGCGGCTGCCATTCTCCCGGCTGATCTGGTTCAACCCTTCATTGAAGCGGAATTGGGCAACAGCGCCCAGCGGCACGGAGGCGCGATGGCCGTTGCCGTCCTCCGGCAGCATCACCGGAAGGGCCGCCAATGCGTCGAGATCGGCGCGGACGCCCGTTGGCACACGGACGACCACGTCGAACCGCCGGTCACCTTCGAACACCAGTCCGGAGTCCCGGCCGGCCATGGCGGCTGCCACCGTATCCGCTACCTCCTCGACGGTAAGGCCGAAGCGCGCGATGGCCGCACGATCGAACTGCACGTCGAGTGTGGGTGAGCCCGCTGTCTGCTCTGCCCGCACATCGGCGGCACCCGGCGTTGCGTTGAGTGCGCCCGCAATCTGGTTTGCGGTCACGCTCAGCCGGTCGAGATCGTCACCATAAAGTTTGATGGCCACATCGCCGCGCACACCGCCGATGAGTTCGTTAAAGCGCAACTGGATCGGCTGGCTGATTTCGAAGCCTTGGCCCACCTGGCTGTTGGCTTTCGCCTCCACCCGTTCAATGACATCGGCTTTTTTGGTGACGCCTTCCGGCCATTCGTCCTTCGGTTTCAGGATCACGAAGCCATCGGAGATGTTTGGCGGCATTGGATCGGTCGCGACTTCCGCCGTCCCGGTCTTTGAGAACATCAGCTTCACTTCGGGAAGGCTGGAGATCGCCCGTTCGACGCCCTTCTGCATCGCCACCGATTGTTCCAGCGACGTGGAAGGCACGCGCTGGGAGGCGACGGCCATGTCCCGCTCGTCTAGTGTGGGAATGAACTCCTGCCCCAGCGTAGTGAACAACAGGCCGGCGGCGGCAAACACCCCGAATCCGCCGGCGATGAACGGCCAGGGGTTGCTGACGGCTCGATCCAGCACAGGTGCATAGTGTCTCTTCAGCCAGACGATCCCGCGCACCTCCTTTTCGGAGACTTCCCCTCGCACCAGCAGCGCCACAAGTGCCGGCACCAGCGTGATCGACAGCAGGAACGCCGCAACCAACGCCAGCATGATGGTGATGGCCATGGGGGAAAAGGTCTTCCCCTCAACCCCGCTGAACATCAGCAGCGGCACGAAGACGAGCAGGATGATGGCCTGACCGAACACCGTGGGCTTGATCATTTCCTGGGCGCCAAGCGTGGTTTCCTCCAGCCGTTCCCTCAGCACCAGCAGCCGACCCTCATGAAGCTGCCGTTCGGCAAGGCGTCGCAGACAGTTCTCCAGGATGACGACCGAGCCATCGACGATGAGACCGAAGTCGAGGGCGCCGAGGCTCATCAGATTGCCGGGCACGCCAAAGGCATTCATGCCCGTCGCCATCATCAGGAACGACATCGGAATGACCAGCACGGCGATGAAGGCCGCGCGGAAATTTCCCAGCAACAGGAACAGCGCGACTGCTGTGAGGATCGCGCCCTCTATCAGGTTCTTCTGAACGGTTCCGATCGTCGCGCTGACGAGCTTGGAGCGGTCGAGCACCGTTTCCACCTTTATGCCCGGCGGTAGCGAACGCTTCACGCTTTCCAGCTTTGTCGACACATCTCCGGCAACAATACGGCTGTTCTCGCCGATCAGCATCAGCGTGGTGCCGACGACAACCTCATGACCATTCATGCTGGCAGCGCCCGTGCGCAGATCCCCGCCTATCCGAACCGTTGCCACATCGCGCACGGCGACGGGAACGCCGCCGCGGGTGGCAATGACCGCCTCTTCAATTTCGGCTAGGTTGCGGATACGGGCGTCGGCTCGCACGAGAAAGGCTTCGCCGCCGCGGTTGAAATAGTTGGCGCCGACCGACAGGTTGGCGGCTTCCAGCGCCTTGCCCAGTTCACTGAACGAGACGCCATAGGCGATGAGTTTCGCCGGATCCGGCTCCACCACATACTGCTTCTCATAGCCGCCAATGGAGTCGATGCCGGCGACGCCCCGCACGCTGCGCAGCTGCGGGCGGATGATCCAGTCCTGCACGGTCCTCAGATAAGCAGCGCGTGCAACTTCGTCGGTCAGCCGGTCCCCTTCGGGCGTCAGATAGCTTCCGTCGCTCTGCCACCCGGGTTTGCCATTGGCATTGGGCGCTCCTTTGCCGTTGGGATGGGTGAAATCCACTGTGTACATCAGCACTTCGCCAAGCCCTGTCGTCACCGGGCCGATCTGCGGCTGCACGTCTTCGGGCAGGCTGTCGCGCGCCTGTCCCAGGCGTTCGCTGACCTGTTGGCGCGCGAAATAGAGATCGGTCCGTTCGCTGAACACGGCTGTCACCTGGCTGAAGCCGTTGCGCGATATGGAGCGCGTTGTTTCAAGACCCGGTATCCCCGCCAGCGCGGTCTCAATGGGGAAGGTAACGCGCTTTTCCATGTCGACAGGCGACAGACCCGGATCGACGGTGTTGATCTGCACCTGCTTGTTGGTGATGTCGGGCACGGCATCGATCGGCAGTTTGAGGAGCTGCCAGAAGCCGAACGCGGCGACGAGAAGGAAGAGCGCAACAATCGCCCAGCGGTTGCGGACCGACAGGCCCATCAGGTTGCCCATCATCTCAATGCTCCTCGCCAGCGCCCTTGGCCATCTCGGCCTTCAGGACAAACGCGTTGGTGGTGGCGATGGAGGCGCCGGGTGCGAGGCCACTGATGATCTCGATCCGTCCAGCGCTTCTGGCGCCGGTCGTGACTGTTACCGGTTTGAACCCTTCCGCCGTGCGCAGGAAGACGACACTGCGCCCCTCAAGCGACTGAACCGCATCTTCGGGCACCACAATGGCCGTGGAACCGCCGGCACGTGCCGGGAAGATCCGGGCGCGCGCCGTCTGGCCAAGGCGGAGCTGCCCGCCAGCGGGAACGAGCACGGCGGTCGCAGCGCGGGTTTCTCCGTCCAGCGCTGCCGTGATGGAGCGAACGCGAGCTTCTACGGTCGTGCCATCTGCCAGCTCGATACGGGCGCGATCACCGGCGGCGATGCGGCCCGCATCTGCACCCTTCACCGATGCCTCTACCTGCACACGGCTCGGGTCAGCGATGCGGAAGAGCTCAGCTTCTGGCTGGACGAAAGCGCCAAGAACAGCCGAGACCGATGTGAGCTGGCCAGAAATCGGGCTTGTGACAGTGGCTGTGCGGCCGTCGGCTGTCACGCCTGCCGCTCGCGCAGCGGCCACAGCACGGCGCGCCTCAGCTTCGGCAACGGCTGCCTCCGATTGCGCCAGCTCATAGTCCGCGCGGGCGGTTACCTTTTGCTCATAGAGCGTTCGTTCCCGCTTCAACGTCTGGCGAGCAAGCGCCGCCCGGGCTTCCGCCGCACTCCGTTCCGAGGCGATCTGCGCCGCGTCGCGACTTTCCACGACGGCCAGCACCTGACCGGCGCGAACGACGTCGCCCAGCTGCGCCGTGATGCGGGTGACAGCACCGGCGGCACGAGCCGTGAGCACGGCCTGTCCGCTTGTCGGAGCTGTGACAACCGCCGGCGCCAGCAATTCCGCCGCGAGGCCGCCGGCCTGAACCGGCGTTACTAGGATACCGGCGCCACGTATGACTTCGGGTGAGAGGGTAAGCGCCTCGTCAGCATGTTCCGCTTCCGCTTCGGGCTCTTCGCTGGCGCTGGTGACGGGAGATGCCGTGAAGCTGGCGATGGCATAGCCACCGGCTCCTGCGAGCAACAGGGCGAGCAGGGCGCCCAGGATTTGGGGTCGCGTCATTGTCATTGCGGGTCTCCAATGGGATCAAGGCCGGCGGCGCGGTCACGCTCGGCGCGGGCCAGTTCGGCATCGCGGGCGGCAGACAGCCGGGCGCGGCGCGCCTCGGCATAGCCCCGCTGGGCCATCAGCAAGTCAGGGTAGGTGAAGCGTCCGGCAGCATAGCCGAGCCTCGCGATCTGCAGGGCTTCGGCAGCGCTTGGAACGACGACGCTGTCGTATGTGCGAAAGCTGGCGGCTGCAGCGCGGCTGCGGGCCTCAGCAGCTGTCAGCCGCGCCCCCGCCTGTCGTTGCAGCCGTACAGCTGCCGCTTCGGCACCCCGGACGTCGGCCGCGGCTGCCGCAATGGTACCGCCGTTGCGGTTGAAGAGTGGAAATGGAACGGAGATCCCTGCCACCATGGCCGTTGCGTCATCAGCTGCCAGTCGACGCGCGCCCACATTCAGACGAATGTCCGGAACGCGCTGAGCCTTCGCATCCCGCAGCCGGGCTTGGGCAAATGATAGCTGATACTGGGCCGCAGCCAGATCAGGCCCGGAAACGGCATATTGAGCGGGCGTCCCGTCCGAAGACATGGGAGCAAGCGCCGGAACACGGAAATCCGCCCGTTCCCGCCCGATCAAGGCAGCCAGCGCTTCATTGGCTGCCAAGCGTTCGGCCGAGGCGAGCTCTGCAACCGCTTCCGATTGCGCCCGCTCAGCAGCGGCAGTTACGCGTCGCAGCGGCGGTTCGCGACCTGCCTCCACAAGCCGGGTGACGGCTGTCTCCAGCGACCTTGCGATGTCGACATCTTCCGCTGCCAACAGGGCGGCAGCTTCTGCCTCGGCAGCAAGGACATGGGCTTCCCGCACGGCGAGATCGAGATCAAGGCGGGCCATGCCGGCCTCCGCTTCTGCCAGCGTCACACCTGCCGTGGCAGCATTGACGCGGGCTGACCGCTTGCCGCCCAGTTCCACCGGGAAAGCCAGCGAGCCGGTGGTCTCTGCAGACCGGGTTCCTGAAAAGTCGCGCGATCCGGCAAAGTTCTCGACGGCAATGTCGAGCTCCGGGTTAGGGCGCAGCTTCGCCTGCGCCAGACGCCCCTTTTCGGCATCAACGCGTGCCATCGCCTCCACACTTTGAGGGGAGCGCAGCCGCGCTTCGCGCACGGCGTCAATAAGCGTCAATTCGGTAGGTGGCGTTTGCGATTGAGCAGTGGTGCCCGTGGCTGGGAGCCACAGAAAGGCAAATAACAGGGCACAATTACGCCCTCGAAAAACAAGCATG
>NZ_JAYRCW010000085.1:0-10706 GCF_041909755.1 Sandaracinobacter sp. | reverse complement strand
AGATGCGCGGCAGCAGCAGGCGCCACAGCCACTGCCGCCACACCGGCAGCCCATCGAAGGCATCCGCGCCGCCGCCATAGCCCGTGGCCGCCAGCGACTTGTCCTGAAGATGCGGGTTCGCCGCGATCAGCGGGTTCGCCCGCCGCAGCAGCGTCGCGGGATCGGGCAGCACCGGCAGCGCGGCTGCGTCCCGCGGCGGGCGCACGCTGGCCGGCGGCACGGTCAGCACGAACCCCTGCTGAACGGCGCGCGCGGCGGGCAGACCGGCTTCGCCATCCACCAGCGTGCGGATCAGCAGCCAGGCCTCGTCAGTGGCGACCGACAGGCGGCGCGGCTCCTCCGCCCCGGCAGGCGCACCCGGTTTGCCGGCCCCGAACGCGATGATGACGCGGCCGTCGCCGTCCGTCTCGCGCAGGACGACATCATTGTCCGTCCGCGCGTTCATCACCGCGACGCTGTAATAACGGCCGTCGCCCTTCGGCAGGGCCAGTTCGACCGGTCCGGCGGCAAGATCCAGGAACGCCGTCGAATAAAGGGTGTCGTTGTTCGGCGTGGTGATCCAGCGGTCGCGCGGGCCGGACAGGTCGCCCCGGTGCACCAGCCGGTTGGATCCGCTCTCGCCCGCATGGGCCAGCCGCAGCAGCGTGCCGTTGCGGGTGCGCACGAAGCTGTACACCGGATAGGCCTTCAGCGCGGCGCGCGTGGTATCCGCCACCGGCTGCCGCAGCAGCAGCCAGCCGGCCATCAGCAGCGCGCCGAGCGCCAGCAGCACGAGGAGAAACCGTTTCATGGGCCGGAACCATGCCCGATTTGCCGGCGTTGGCAAGCGCGGGGCCTTCCCAAGTTCAAGAGGGGACAGCGCGCCCCGCGAAGCGCAAGGAAATGGAAACGGATCGAAACGGGAGAGCAGATGATGGGCACGGCCTATATCGTGAAGGCGCGGCGGACGGCGGGCGGCCGCAAGGGCGGACGCCTGCGGGACTGGCATCCGGCGGATCTCGCCGCGCAGGTGCTGAACGACCTGGTGGGCGATCATGACCCGGCCCTGTTCGAGGATGTGATCATGGGCTGCGTGAACCAGTTCGCGCAGCAGAGCACGAACGTCGCGCGCAATGCGGTGCTGGCCTCGAAGCTGCCCGAATCGGTTCCCGGCACCTCGGTCGACCGCCAGTGCGGCTCCTCGCAGCAGGCGCTGCACTTCGCCGCCGCCACCGTCATGTCGGGCGTGATGGACGTGGTGATCGCCGCCGGCGTCGAAAGCATGACGCGCGTGCCGATGGCGCTGCCCTTCAAGGCGGCGATGGATGCGGGCGCCGGCAACTATGTCTCGCCCAACATCCAGAAGCGCTATCCCGGCATCCAGTTCAGCCAGTTCGCGGGCGCCGAGATGATCGCGAAGAAATATGATCTCTCGAAGGACGAGCTGGACGCGTTCGGCTTCCTCAGCCAGCAGCGCGGCGCAGCCGCCGCCAAGGCCAACGCCTTCGCGAACGAGATCGTGCCCGTGCAGGGCCTCGACGGCGAGAACAACCCGGTCGAGCACATCGTGGACGAAGGCATCCGCTTCGAAGCGACGCTGGAAGCCACAAGGGCTGTGAAGCTCCTCTCCGAAGGCGGGCGGCTCACGGCGGCCACCTCGTCGCAGATCTGCGACGGCGCATCGGGCGTGCTGGTCGTGAACGAAGCGGGGCTGAAGAAGCTGGGTGTCGACCCGATCGCCCGCATCCATTCGCTGACGGTGATCGGCGAGGATCCGGTGGTGATGCTGGAAGCCCCCATCAACGCCACCCGCGCCGCGCTGAAGAAGGCCGGCATGAAGATCGACGACATCGACCTTTATGAAGTGAACGAGGCCTTCGCCTCGGTGCCGGTGGCCTGGCTGAAGGAGCTGGGGGCGGACCCGGCGAAGCTGAACGTCAACGGCGGCGCGATCGCGCTGGGCCACCCGCTGGGCGCCTCCGGCACCAAGCTGATGGCAACGCTGGTGCACGCACTGAAGGCGCGCGGCGGCCGCTATGGCCTGCAGACGATGTGCGAAGGCGGCGGCCTCGCCAATGTCACCATCCTCGAGCGGCTGTGATGGGGGGCGCATCGATGGACCGTCAGGAAACGAAGCTGGAGATCGCGGACGGCATCGCCATCCTCACCCTCTACCGGCCCGACAAGCTGAACGCCTTCACCGGCCGCATGATGCACGAGATCATCGCCGCCTTCGACGAGACGGACGCGAACGATGATGTGAAGGCCGTGATCGTCACCGGCGCGGGCCGCGCCTTCTGCGCCGGCGCAGACCTGTCGGCCGGCGCCAAGACGTTCGACTATGACGCCCGCACCGACGAGCAGAGCACCCGCCCGCAGGGCAACTCCCCCGTCCGTGCCGACGGCAGCGTGGATTACAGCCACGCCGCCGTGCGCGACGGCGGCGGCCTCTGCACGCTGCGCATCTTCGAAAGCCTGAAGCCGGTGATCGGCGCCATCAACGGCGCGGCCGTCGGCATCGGCGTCACGATGCAGCTGCCGATGGATATCCGCATCGCCAGCACCGACGCGAAGTTCGGCTTCGTCTTCGCCCGGCGCGGCATCGTGCCCGAGGCCTGCTCCAGCTGGTTTCTTCCCCGCCTCGTCGGCATCAGCCGGGCGATGGAATGGTGCGCGACCGGCCGGGTGTTCGGCGCGCAGGAAGCGCTGGAAGGCGGGCTCGTCCGGCAGGTCGTCGCCCCCGATCAGCTGCTGCCGACGGCCATCGCGCTCGCGCGCGAGATCGCCGACAACACCGCCCCCGTCTCCGTCGCGCTCACGCGGCAGATGCTGTGGCGGATGCTGGGCGCGGATCACCCCATGGAGGCGCACAAGATCGACAGCCGCGCCATCTATGCGCGCGGGCGGCAGGGCGATGCCAAGGAAGGCGTCGTCAGCTTCCTGGAAAAGCGCCCGGCCGTCTATCCCGACAAGGTCTCGGCCAACATGCCCGATTTCTTCCCCTGGTGGGCAGACCGGCCCTATGAATAAGGCCGCGCCGGCGGCCGATCCCGCGCTCGCGCCGCCGCTGGCTGCCTATGCCGGCGCGCGGCCGCCCGCGCCGCAATGGTTCGTCGATGCCGTCGCCGCCCCGCATGAACGCCACCGGCTTCAGGTGGAAGGCGCCGGCATCGAATGGCTGGCCTGGGGGCCGCGCGGCAAGCCGGGCCTGATGCTGCTGCACGGCAACGGCGCCCATGCGGACTGGTGGCGGTTCATCGCGCCCTATTTCGCGGAAACCCACCGCGTCGCCACCCTCAGCTGGAGCGGGATGGGCAATTCCGATCACCGGCCGCGCTACACGGTCGATCTGTTCGTGGCCGAAATCCTCGCCGTGGCGGGCGCCGCCGGGCTGATGGATACCGGGCCCTTCACCATCGTCGGCCACAGCTTCGGCGGCTTCCCGATGATGGCGCTGGCGAACCGGGCGGATCCGCCCCTGCGGCAGGCGATCATCCTCGACACCCCGTTTGATCTTCAGCAGCGCCGACGCCCGCGCGGCAGCGGCGGCGACGCCAGGCCCCACAACATCTACCCGACAGAGGCCGACGCCCTCGCCCGCTTCCGCTGGGCGCCGCCGCAGCCCACCACCCATGATTTCATCGCCGATTTCATCGCCCGCCACTCCATCCGGCCGGCGGACGGCGGCTTCACCTGGAAGTTCGATCCCTTCCTGTGGAGCGAGTTCGAAATGAACGCAGGCGTCGATCTGCTGCTGGCGCCCAAATGCCCAACCGCGCTGATGTGGGGCGAGCAATCGGAACTGGTGCATGGCGGCCTCGTCGCCGACATGGCGCGGCGGCTGCCCGCCGGCAGCCCGCTCATTCCCATCCCGCAGGCCTTCCACCATGTGATGGCCGATCAGCCGCTGGCGCTGGTGTCGGCGCTCAGGGGATTCCTCGCATGACAGCCGAACCACCCTTCCGCCGCATCGGCGATCTCGCCCGCGAACATGCCCGCGCCCGGCCCGATGCGCCCGCCGTCACCGTCTCGGGCGTCACCCTCGGCTGGGCGGCGCTGGTCGCTCGCGCCGGCCGCGTGGCCGCCAGCCTCCAGCGCGACGGAATCGTGCCGGGGCAGGCCATCGCCATCATCAGCTACACCAACACGGATTATGTCGCGCTCTACCTGGGCGCCCTGATGGCCGGCGTCGCGGTCGCGCCCATGCCGCCCAGCGCCACGCCGGATCAGTTGCAGGCGATGGTATCGGATTCCGGCGCGCCGCTGCTGTTCCTCGATCAGGCCAACGCCGACGCGCTCGCCCATATCGCCTTCACCGCCCGCATCCAGATGATCGAGACGCTGGACGACTGGCTGGCCAAAGGTCCGCCCGCGCCGCTGGCCCTCGACGACGACGCGCTGCTGAAGCTGCCCTTCAACATCATCTATTCCTCCGGCACCACGGGCGTGCCCAAGGGCATCATCCACAGCTGGGCCATGCGCTGGTCGCAGCTGCTGGGCGGCGCGGCCGTCGGCTATTCCGCCGACAGCGTCACCCTTCTCGCCACCCCGCTCTATTCCAACACCACCCTCGTCTCCGCGCTGCCGACACTGGCCTGGGGCGGGCATCTGGTGATGATGCCGAAGTTCGAGGCGCGGCAGTTCCTGGAATTGGCGCAAACCGTGCGCGCCACCCATTCGATGCTGGTGCCGGTGCAGTATCGCCGGATCATGGATCTGCCCGATTTCGACAGCTTCGACCTTTCCGGCTACCGCTGCAAATTCTGCACATCGGCCCCCTTCGCCGCCGACCTGAAGGCCGATGTGCTGGCGCGCTGGCCCGGCGGCCTCATCGAATATTGGGGGATGACGGAAGGCGGCGGCGGCACCGCCCTCGTCGCGCACGAGCATCCGGACAAGCTGCACACCATCGGACGCGCCTTCCCCGGCGTCGAGCTGCTGATCGTGAAGGAGGACGGAACCGAGGCCGCGCCCGGCGAAGTGGGCGAGATCATCGGCTATTCCGGCGCCACCATGTCGGGCTACGCCAACCGGCCCGAGGCTACGAAGGCCACCCAGTGGGTCCACCCCGACGGCCGCATCTTCATCCGCACCGGCGACCTCGCCCGAAGGGACGAGGACGGTTTCGTCGAGCTGATGGGCCGCGCCAAGGACATGATCATCTCGGGCGGGTTCAACATCTACCCCATCGATATCGAACAGGTGCTGGCCGAACATCCGAAGGTGAAGGATGTGGCCGTGGTGGGCATCCCCAGCCGCGCCTGGGGCGAAAGCCCGGTCGCCTTCGTGGTCGCCCCCGGCGCAGATCCGGAAGAGCTGCGCCACTTCACCAACGAACGCGTCGGCAAGGTGCAGCGCCTCGCCGCCGTGCAGCTGGTGGATGAACTTCCGCGCAGCGCCATCGGCAAGATCCTGAAGCGCGAGATCCGCGACCAGTGGGCAGGCGAAATCCCCTGACCTTCGACGACCTTCTGGCCGACGCCCGCGAGGTCGCCGCCCTGCTGATGGCGCGCCGCCAAACGCTGGCGGTCGCCGAAAGCAGCACCGGCGGGCTCATCTCGGCGGCGCTGCTGGCGGTGCCGGGCGCATCGGCCTTCTACCTCGGCGGCGGCGTCATCTACACGCCGCGCGCGCGCCACCGCCTGCTGGACCTGAAGCGCGAAGAGGTGCGCGGCCTGCGCGGCGCGACCGAGGCCTATGCGATCGTGCTCGCTGAACGCGCGCAGAGCCGGTTCAAGGCCCGCTGGGCCATCGGCGAAACCGGCGCCACCGGCCCGTCGGGCAACCCCTATGGCGATGCGCCGGGCCATTGCTGCCATGCCGTCGCCGGGCCGGGCGAACCCGTCGCCGCCACGCTGGAAACGGGCGAGGCAGACCGGCTGCGCAACATGCTCCTCTTTTCCCGCGCCTGCCTCCGGCTCCTCCACGCAGAGATCGGCCGCACCCCGGCCTGACGGGCTATTTCGCCGCCTCCGCCGGCTTCACCGGCACGAACTGGCCCAACCCGCACGACGCGCCCCGGCGCGGCCCCGCCCCGGTTTCAACGACGGTGATGACGTCCACGCTACACAGCCGCGAAGACCGGGTGTCATGGCTGAAGGCGCGGTTGAACCCCAGCCCGGGGCAGCGGTTCGGCAGCGTGTTGCGCAGCACCTGCCCGTTGCGCATGCGGAAATCGATTGTCTGGTCGTCAATCACGTTGGTCGACCGGATCTGGCTGGTGGTGATGCAGTTCACCGGATCACCCGCAGGCACCATCGGGGTCGGCGTGCGCGGCGGCTGGCTGCTGCTGCACGCGGCAAGCGCCGTCAGCGCGGCCAGGGCTGTCAGGGCAGCGGGGGCGGACATGGTGGCTCGCATGGGCATTCTCCATCGTCTCAGGCGGGCGTCGCCCGCGCCGGTGCCGCCGACTTTGCCTTGAACCGGCACCATTGGGCAATCGGGCAACGCCAGCATTCGGGCGTCCGCGCCTTGCACAGATAGCGGCCATGCAGGATCAGCAGATGGTGCGCCGGCCGCGCCCATTGCGGCGGCACCTGCGCCAGCAGGTCGCGCTCGACGGCATCCGGCGTCTTCCCCTGCGACAGCCCGATCCTGTGGCTCACCCGGAACACATGGGTGTCGACTGCAAGCGTCGCTTCCCCGAACGCCTCGTTCAGCACCACATTCGCGGTCTTGCGCCCCACCCCCGCCAGCGCGACAAGCGCCGCCTCGGTGCGCGGCACCTCGCCCCCATGGCGTTCGATCAGCTGTTCCGACAGGCGGATCACGTTCGCCGCCTTCGCATTGAACAGGCCGATCGTGCGGATATGCGCCTTCAGCCCCTCCAGCCCCAGCGCCAGCATGGCTTCAGGCGTCCGCACCTCCCGGAACAGCGCGCGTGTCGCCTTGTTCACCCCCACGTCGGTCGCCTGCGCCGACAGCACCACCGCCACCAGCAGCGTATAGGGGTTCACGAATTCCAGCTCCGTCCTCGGCGCCGGGTTCGCGGCCCCCAGCGCATCGAAGATCGCCTCGACATCCGCCTTCGGCAGCTTTCGCCGCACCGGCTTCGCGGAACTTGGTGCCCTGCCCATCCGCCTGCTACAGCAGCCGGCAGACTCATGCGCAAGCCCGCCATCTTCGATCTGGAACTCCGCCCCAACCGCTCGATGCCGCAGCGGCATTTCTGGCTGATGATGGCCGGCGTCGCCGCGATTTTCGCGCTGATGGGCCTCAGGTTCCTGTTCCTCGGCGCCTGGCCCATCCTGCCCTTCATGCTGGCCGATCTGGCGCTGCTCTGGTGGGCGATGCGCGCCTCCTATCGCTCCGGCCGGGCCTCCGAACATCTGCGGCTGGACGACGACGGGCTGGAACTGGTGCGGATCGCCCCGCACGGTCACGCCCGTCGCACCCGGATCGAGCCGATGTGGGCGACGGTCGAACTGGAACGCCTCAGCGACGAGGAAAACAGGCTGTGGCTCCGGTCGCGCGGGGATCGCCACCCGCTCGGCCAGTTCCTCTCGCCCGCCGAACGGGCAGAGATCGCGCAGGTGATCGAGCGCGGGCTCGCCACCTTCCGCAAACGTGGCTGAAGCCCCGCCGCGCCCAGGCGCGGGCTGGAAAAGCCCCGCGTTCCTCGGCGGGCTGGCGCTGTGCGCCCTGCTCGCCAAGCTGGCGGTCCTCGCCAATGCGGCGGCGGGCCTGCCGACGATGCTGGTGGTGCTGGCGCTGGGCATGGGGGTGAAGCTTGCGGCGCCCCGCCTCACCGCCTGGGCCGCGCCCGGAATCGCCTTTGCTTCCACCGCCGTGTTGCGGGGCGGTGTCGCGCTGCTCGGTTTCCGCGTGGTGGCCGATGATCTGCTGGCGCTGGGCTGGCCCGCGCTGGCGCTGGTGCTGGCCTCGGTCTCGCTCACCGTCGGCGGCGGCTTTGCCATCGCCCGCCTGTTCCGCCAGCCGGCCGATCTCGCCGCCGTCTCGGCCACCTCGGTCGCCATCTGCGGCGCCTCCGCCGCCCTCGCGGCCTCCGCCGCGATGCCGCGCCGCGCCGGGCTGGAACGGGAAACGGTGCTGGTCATCCTCATCGTCTCGCTGCTCTCCACGGCGGCGATGCTGGGCTATCCCCTGCTCGCGCGCTGGGCCGGGTTCGATGCGGATGCGACCGCGCTGCTGCTGGGGGCGGCGATCCACGATGTCGCGCAGGTGGCGGGTGCCGGGTTCGCCGTGTCGGAAGATGTCGGCGTCCGCGCCGTCACCGTGAAGATGATCCGCGTCGCCTGCCTGCTGCCGGTCATCCTCGCGCTCGCCATTCTGTTCCTGCCGCGCGATCAGGCCGGCGAGGGCCGGGCGCGGCGCTGGCGCGCCATCCGGCCGCCCACCTTCCTGGTGCTGTTCTTCCTCTTCGCGGTCATCACCTCGACGGCGCTGCTGCCGCCGCAGGTGTCGGCGCTGGCCGGCACGATCGCCTCGTGGCTGCTGGCCGCCGCCGTTGGCGCGATCGGCCTGAAGACGGGCTTCGGCGAACTGCGCGCCGCGCGCCCCGCCCTTGCGGGTGCGCTGGCGGCGCAGACGCTGTGGCAGCTGGCCGTCGTCGCCGGGCTGATCGCCGCCTTCGGCTTCTGAAACCCCCGGCCCCGGAGGCCGTCAGTCCCGGAACAGCGGCGCGCGCTTCTCCATGTTCGCCATCACCGCCTCCACCTGGTTGGGCGATCCGATCAGCGCCGTCTGCTCGACGGATTCGGCCAGCAGCACCTCGGCAACCGTGGCCGAAGCCGGCAGGTTCAGCAGCCGCTTCGCCGCCCGGATCGCGTCCGGGCTCTTCGCCGCGACATCGGCTGCATAGGCCAGCGCTTCGGCATGGGGGTCAGCGCTCACCCGCGTGGCGATGCCCAGACCCAGCGCCTCCGCCCCATCAAAGATGCGGCCGCTGAAGGTCAGGTCGCGGAACTGATCATCCCGCACCAGCCCGCGCAGCAGCACCATCCCCGCCATGTCGGGCACCAGCCCCCATTTGATTTCCATGACAGACATGCGCGCGTCCGCCGTCACGAAGCGCAGGTCCGCGCCCAGCGCCAGCTGGAAACCGCCGCCAAAGGCCACGCCATGCACCGCCGCGATCACCGGCACGGGCACTTCGCGCCACACCATCACCGCCTGCTGCGCCCGGTTCGCGCCGCCCGGGGTGCGCGGCGTGTCCACCAGTCCGCCGCTCCGCCGCCCGCCGGCCATGCCCGCGAAGTTCGAGGTATCGAGCCCGGCGCAAAAGGCCCGCCCCTCGCCCGACAGCACCACCGCGCGCACACCGGCCTCGCGCTTCAGCTGCTCGCCCGTCTCGATCAGGGCGCTGAACATCGCATCGTCCAGTGCGTTCATCTTGTCGGCGCGCACCAGCCGCACATCCGCGACCCCGCCCTTCATCTCCACCCGGATGCGTTCCGTCATCGCCTGCGCCTCCTGCCTGTCGTCGGCCCCCTCCTTAGGCCGGGAACCGCACCCCGGCCCACAGGCCAATTCAACAGGCCTGCGGCGGCGGCCCTGCCGTCAGACGCGCAGGTACAGGCCGCGCCGGTCCATGGCGAGGATCGGGGCCGCCACCAGCGCCAGGAACAGGGTGATGACGGCGAATGTCGCCGCCGCGGGCGGCAGCAGCCGATAGGGAAAGGTCAGGCTGTCCCAGTGCAGCAGCGGGGCGGCCAGTTCGTGCAGCACATAGGCCGTGATCGCGTTCCGGCCAAAGGCCGTCGCGATGTTCCGCACCGGGCCGGGATCGTAACGGGCATGCAGCAGCGCCGCCAGCAGCAGCGTCAGCCCGGCGGACAGGGCGACGAAGCTGCCCGTCCACAGCGCCTTCACCACGGGCAGCCAGGGCGCCCACAGCAGCGCCCCACCCACCAGCGCCGCCCCCGCCAGCGCCAGCGCCCGCGCCGCGCCCGGGCGACGCATCCGTTCGGCCGCCAGCGTTCCGATCAGCGCCTGCGCCAGGGCCGGCAGCGTCCCGGCGATCCCTTCGGGATCAAACCCCAGCGGCCCCTTCACATAAAGAAACGAGCCCAGCAGCGCGCGATCGAGCCAGCTGCCGAAATCCTGCCCCGGCGCCCACAGGTCGGTCGGCGTGCCGTCCGGCATGGGGATCAGCAGCAGCCCCCAGTGGCCCAGCAGCAACGCCAGGATCAGCCCGGCCCTCGCCCGCGCAGACAGGCGCGGCGCCAGCAGCGCCGCCAGCGCATAGACGAGGGCGATGCGCTGCAGCACGCCGGGCAGGCGCGGGGCCTGCGCCCAATCCGCCAGCCAGTGCATGTTCGTCAGCAGCAGGCCGATCAAAAGCAGCCGCCCGCTCCGCCACAGGATGTCCCGCGCGCCCGGCGGCGGGGCCAGCACGACCGACATGCCGACGATGGTGAGGAAGGCCGGGAACATCAGGTCGGGCAGGCGGAACCCGGCCCAGTCCGCGTGCAGCAGCATGGTCGGAACCGCGTGGCTGCCCGAAAGCCCGGCGGCCGCGTTCACCAGGATCATGCCCATCACGGCCAGGCCGCGCAGCATATCCACCGATGGTGTGCGCGGCGGGCGCGCCGGATCAGATGGCAAGCCGGGCGGCATCCGGGCCCAGGATCAGGTGGACAACAGCGGGTGCGGGCCGGGCAATGGCGCGCACGCCCGCCGCCTTCAGCGCTGCTTCGTCCAGCGCCGCCGCATCCGCCAGTTCCACCCGCAACCGGCTGGAAGCCGCGTGATGCGCCTTCACATTG
>NZ_JAYRCW010000084.1:0-10813 GCF_041909755.1 Sandaracinobacter sp. | reverse complement strand
CTGCTCTACAGCGGCAGGCTGGCAGAGGCACGGGCCATGGCGGACGACAGGGCCAACTGGCCGGTCGGCATCCCGCCGTCGGAGTTCGAGCACGCCCGGCGCATGGTCGATGCCGTCGCGGATCCCGGCAGCCGGGCAGCCCGCGACTTGCTCTCCGAATATGACCGTCTGGTGCCGGCAGGGCGCGGCTATATGGAAAATGCCATTCGGATTTCAGCGGCCCTGGGGCAGACGGATCGCGCGTTCCGACAAATCGAAACCTATCTTCTGACGCCCGACGACGAGCTTCCCGACCAGCGGTTTCCGGGGCAGCGGAACTATGGTCGCCCGTCGGACCGGTTGACGGAGCTGCTGTTCATCCCGCCCGTGGACCGGCTGCACGGGGATCCCCGGTTTCTCCGGCTTCTGGCCCGTGCCGGGCTGGTCGAATACTGGCGGAAATCCGGCACGCGCCCGGATTTCTGCGGCCGGCTGGAGGCCGCGTGCCGGGCCGCAGGCATCCCGCCGGAGAGCCGGGCCGTCAGCGCTTCCTGAGCCCGTCCGCCACTAGCTGGTGCGCGCGGGCCAGCACATCGGCCATGTCCTCATGGCCGCTCCACACGCCATAGCGCAGGCCCAGGAACACGTTCATGCCGGCAATCGCCCAGGCTTCCACCTCGCCCACGCCCTCGCGCAGTTCGCCGCGCGCGGCCCCAGCCTCCAGCCGCGCGGCGATCCGCGCAACGGTGGAGCGGTAATGGCCCTGATAGGCGTCGGGCGCGACGAATTCCGCCTCGTCGATGATCCGGTAGATCAGCTGCTGCTGGCTCACGAAATCCAGGTAACCGCCCAGCGCCGCCCGTTCGCGCGCAAGGGCATCGGGCGCAGCCTCAACGCCCGGGGAGACGTGGACCTTCACCTGCGCCGAAAGGTCGGTCACAAGGGCCCGGAAGATATCCTCCTTGCTGGCGAAATAGGTATAGAAGCTGCCCAGCGCCACGCCGGCGCGGCGGGTGATATCGGTGATTCCGGTGGCATGGAAACCGCTGGCGCCGAATTCCAGCGCGGCGGCATCCAGCAGGGCACGCAGGGTTCGCCGCCCGCGTTCCGTTTTAGGAACCGGCAGGCCCTGCGGCGCACCCTCCGTCGCCGCCTGTGGCATTGCTGCATCGGTCACAGCCATTCTCCCAACCCCAGAAAACTGATTCAGGTTTCAAGTTGAATCTTGATTCATGTTTCAGTAAACCCGCTCCCAATCGAACCGCAAGCCCGAAAACGGGCGCCACTTTTGGGAGGAAATAGATGCCCGTCATCCGTCAACTGTCGATTCTTGCCCTCGCCACGGGCCTGGCCTTCCCGCTGCACGCGCAGGAAGCGCCTGCCGCCGGCGAATCGCAAGCCTCCGACGGCGACATCATCGTGTCGGCCCGCCGCCGGTCAGAATCCCTGATGGAAGTGCCGGTTTCCGTCACCGCCGTGTCCGGCAGCACGCTGGAGGCGCAGGGCGCGCCCGACATCACCGCGCTTCAGCAGCAGGCCCCGAACATGACGACCGCGGTTGCCCGCGGCTCCAACTCCACCCTGATCGCCTTCATCCGCGGCGTCGGCCAGCAGGATCCGCTGTGGGGCTTCGAACCCGGCGTCGGCCTCTATGTGGACGATGTCTACATGGCCCGTCCGCAGGGCGCCGTTCTCGACATCTTCGACGTGGAGCGGATCGAAGTGCTGCGCGGTCCGCAGGGCACGCTCTATGGCCGCAACACCATCGGCGGCGCGATCAAATATGTGACGAAGCGCCTGGGCGACGACTTCGCTGGACGCGTCCGCGCGACCTATGGCAGCTACAACCAGATCGACCTGTCCGGCACCGTCTCGGTTCCGCTGGGCGCGAATTTCGCCGTCGGCGCGGGCGTCCTCTGGTCCAAGCGCGACGGGTACGGGAAAAACCTCTACACCGGCGTCGACCAGTATGACAAAGACGTGCTGGCCGGCCGCCTGTCGGCCGAATTCGACAGCGGCGACGTGTTCGTCCGCGTCGCGGCCGACCGCACCGAGGACCGCTCCAACCCCCGCCACGGCACCCGGCTGTTCGGAAACGGCAGCAACCCGGTCTTCGCCCCGACGGACAGCGTCTATGACACCAACGCCGGCATCGGCGACGACAACAAGGTCGTCACCCAGGGCGTCAGCCTGACGGGCGAGGTGGGCGTGGGCGAAGGCTATACGGTTAAGTCCATCACCGCCTATCGCGACGGCTATACCGACACGCTGATCGACTTCGACAACACCCCCGGCCCGGTGCTGGACATCCCGGCCCGCTACAAGGACTGGCAGTTCACGCAGGAACTTCAGCTCCTGGTCGAGCAGGATCGCTGGCAGGGCGTGTTCGGCGCCTTCTACCTCGAAGGCCGGGCGTCGGGCGCGTTCGATACGGTGGCCGGTCTCGCCTTCCCGGGCGGCATCACCACCTACACCGGCGGCAATGTGAAGACGAAGTCGATCGCCTTCTTCGGCGACGTCTCGTTCGACGTGACCGAGCAGTTCAAGGTTTCGGCCGGCCTGCGCTGGACCAAGGACGACAAGGAAGGCACCGTCCTTCGTCAGCGTTACCTCGGGATCCGCTCGCCGGAATTCGGCAACAGCAGCGCGATCTTCTTCGACACCCGGTCTGATTACACCAACGACCGGACGTTCGAGAAGCTGACGCCCCGCATCTCGCTCAGCTATCAGCCGGGCGAAGACATGAACCTCTACGCCAGCTGGGGTCGCGGCTTCAAATCGGGCGGCTTCGACATGCGCGGCGACGTGGTGGCGACGCCCACCACCGTCAACGGCTACGAGCCCGAGACGATCGACAGCTTCGAAGTCGGCATGAAGGGCGCGTTCCTTGATCGCACCCTGTTCCTGAACCTTGCGGGCTTCTATTCGAAGTACAAGGATCAGCAGGTCACCATCCAGGCTCCTACGTCCACGCCGGGCGTCATCGCCTCCTTCGTGGACAACGCGGGCCGGGCCGTGATCTGGGGCTTCGAGGCCGAGATGCGGGCGCTGCCCACGCCGGACCTGCAGGTTCAGGCCAGCTTCGGCTACACCAACGCGGACTACAAGGAGTTCCTGACCTACATCGCCGGCGGCAGCACGCCCGTCGACGTGTCGGACCAGCGCTTCTTCCAGAACACGCCCGAGTTCACGATCAACACGTCGGTCACCTGGTCCACGGATCTCGCAGGCGGCCGGCTTTCCATCACGCCGGCGCTCACGGTGCGCTCCAGCATCTACATGTTCGAGTTCGCCTCTCCGCTGGATCAGCAGGGCTATGCGCTCGCCGACGCGTCCATCAACTGGACGTCCGACGACGATCGCTTCTCGCTGGGCCTGCACGGACGCAACCTGACGGACGAGCGCTATCGTGTCGGCGGCTACAACTTCCCCGGCGCAACGCTGGGCAACAGCATCATCGGCTATTATGGCGCGCCGCGCACCTTCTCGGTGACCGCAGGCGTCAAGTTCTGAGGCCTGGCGGGGCATGGCCCCGCCAGCTTCCGGAAACATCTGAACGGAAAACGGCGGCTGCAGGAATTCCCTGCAGCCGCCGTTCTCATGCCGGGCTCGGCGTGCGCCTATTTCGGCTCGCCGGCGTCCTTGGGGTGATGGGGCATGCCCTCGCGCCAGCGGATCACGCGGGCCTCTACCTCGTCACGGCTCTTGCGCGCATCCTCGGCAAAGGCCTTGCGGTCGGCCGGGCTCAGCTTCTGGATCGCGGCCAGCAGAGACGCCTGGCGTTTCGCATGCTGGGCATCGACCAGGCGCCGCTCGTCCTCCATGGCTCGCTTCAGAGCCGCCGTGTCCAGCCTGTCGGCCGCGACAAGGTCGTTGATCCGGTCCCGCGCGGCCTTCACCGCCGCCCGGCCTTCCGGATCGGACTTCATGGACTCGCGCAGGATGGCGCGCCCTTCGGCAGAGACATTGCCGAACATCGGCCCGCGATGGACGCGCATCATCTTCACCTTCGGCGCCGTTGCGCCGGCGGCGGGCGGGGCGGGGGGCGCAGTTTGCGCCATCACGGGTGCCGCCGCCAGCGCGGCGATGGTCAGGATCATGGTCTTCACAGCTGATATTCCTCTTCGGTCGTGGGGGTGTACAGCAGGGCAAAGGCGGCGCTTTCGCTGCCGCTTGCATCTGCCAGGATCACCGGCTGCGCCCCCGCCTCTCCGGCCGCGTCCTGCCGCTGCGACACCCCGATCGAGGGCGCGACAACAAGGGCGATGGCCGCAGAGGCCGCAACGGCGCCCCCCAGCGCCCACCAGCGAAGGCGGGAAGCAGGGGAGGGCGCTGCAACAGCATCGGCATGTTTCAGGATACGATCCAGCGCGCCGGAATCCCCCGCCGTCAGCGGGTCGGTCGTGCCCCAGGCCGCCAGCGCGTCATCCAGGGTGGGTTTCCTCGTCATTCCAGTTCGTCCTTCAGATCCGTCAGTCTCTCTTTCAGCGCGGCACGCCCGCGCAGCAGCAGGCCTTCCACCGCCTTCTCGCTCGTCTCCAGCGCGGCGGCGATCTCGCCCATGGTCAGCCCGTCGCCATGGAACAGCGCCAGCGCCGCCCGCTGCCGTTCGGGCAGGCCAGCGGCCGCCGCCTGCACCCGCGCGGCGAGGTCGGCCACCTCCGCCGCCCGCGCAGGCGTCGGGCCCGCATCAGGGATTTCGGCGGCGTCCTCGATGGGCGTCGCCGGTCGCAGCCGCCGGCGACCATCCAGCGCGCAGTTCATCAGCATCCGCCGCCACCAGCCCGCAAAACTGCCGCGCGCGGGATCGAAACGATGGGCTTCGCGCCACAGTCGCGTGAAGGCCTCCTGCACGGCATCCTCGGCCAACGCCCTGTCGCCCAGCACCCTGACCGCGAGGCCCAGCGCCGGCCGCGCCAGCAGGCGCACAAGTTCGGCATAGGCCCGCCGGTCACCCCCGGCCGCGCGGCGCAGCAGAAGTGCTTCGGGGTCCGGCGCGGTTCGCGCGTCGTTTGCGGGGGTCAGCGGGGCATGCATCCGGGCCTCATGCTGGCTCATACGGGCTGAACCGCCGATTTCCCCCGCCCGGATATCAGGCCCGCCCCGCCAGCCATTCGCGCAGCACGCGCTGATGCTCGGCGGGCCGGTCATTCTCCACCCAATGGCCTGACCCGGCGACCATCTGGTATCGCGCACCGGGCACCTGCCGTGCGAAGGCCTTCAGCGTCTGCGGCCGCGCCTCGTCATACTCGCCCCCCACGAACAATGTCGGCACATTGATGCGCGGCAGCAGATGTTCGCCGTCATAGTCGCCCAGCGTTCCTGTCACCACGAACTCGCTCGGCCCCCACATGTGCAGATAGAGATCGAGGTTGAACAGCGGATCCCGCCGTCCCTGACAGGCCAGATGCAGCGGAGACAGCCGTTCCCGCGACAGATGGCGGCGCGCATAGAACAGATCGGCCTGCTGGAAGGTTTCGGCGTCGTAATTGCCGGTCCGCCGCGCCTCTGTGATTGCGGCCTGCATTTCGGGCGGCAGGCCCAGGATCCACTGCTCCGCATCCGCCAGCCAGGCGCGGGTCGAAACCAGCGGGCTCAGCAGGATCAGGCTTTCGAGACCCGCCGGCTGGCGGGCGGCATACTCCATCGCCAGCGTCCCGCCCCAGCTGGTGCCCGACAGGTGGAACCGTTCCAGATTGAAGGCCCGGCGGACGGCATCGATTTCCGAAACGAAGCGATCCACCGTCCAGTTGGCCCGCTTCCCCGGCCGGTCGGACAGCCCGCAATCCAGCTGGTCATACAGGATCACGCCGCGCGCGTCGGCCAGCGGCAGCGCGCCCACCATGCCCAGGTGCGTGCCGCCCGGCCCGCCGTGCAGGAACAATATGGGGGCGGGCCCACCCGAAAGCTGGCCGTTGCCGCGGGCATACAGGCTGCCGCCGTCTGCGGCCGGGCGTTTTTCCACGGCGGGCACGGGGCAGGCCGTCACGGCCGAACTGCGCCGCTTCGGGGGCGCGGCTCCCTGTGCGAACAGCGCGGGCGGAACCATGGGGGCGGCCGCCAGGGCTGCCATCATCCCCATCAACTTGCGCCGGTCAGCTTGGATGCTCAGCCCCCCAAATGCCCTGCGAGGGGCGTTCGGCGCGCCCCCCGCGCTGTCTTGCGTCCTGCCCTAGTGCACTTCCCAGCTCTGACCGCGCCGCAGCAGCGCGTTCAGATCCGCCGTCTTTCCGGCCTTCAGCTTCGTTTCCTGCACGGTCACGGCTTCGTCAAAGCTGGGGGCCGGATCGCAATATATCACGCCCAGCGCCACGGGGAACTCGGGGAAGGGCATGTCGATCAGCATGTTCGCGACGGACTTGTTCGTTTCGTCGTGCACGATCACCTGCGATGCATCGCCGTCCACCACGTCCACAACTTCCAGGCGCAGGGTTTCGCGGTTGAGCTTCAGGCCCTTGGTGCCATTCGCGAACAGCATCGGCTTGCCATGTTCCAGCCAGATCTGCGTCTGCGGGGCCTGCTTCTTCTCGGTGAACTGGTCAAAGGCGCCATCATTATAGACGACGCAGTTCTGATAGATCTCGACGAAGCTGGTGCCCTTGTTGGCGTGCGCCCGCTTCAGCACGTCGGGCATGTGCTTCTGCGCAGTGTCGATCGTGCGCGCCACGAAACGGCCGCCGGCGCCCAGCGCAAAGGCGCAGGGCTTCACCGGCGATTCCAGCGATCCCGTGGGCGAGGTGGGCGAACGGGTGCCCGTGCGCGACGTGGGCGAATATTGCCCCTTGGTCAGGCCATAGATCTCGTTGTTGAACAGCAGCACCTGGCAATCCAGGTTGCGGCGGATCAGGTGCAGCATGTGGTTGCCGCCAATCGAAAGCCCGTCGCCGTCGCCGGTGATCAGCCACACGTCCAGCTTGGGATTCGCCAGCTTCACGCCCGTCGCGATCGTCGGCGCGCGGCCGTGGATCGTGTGGAAGCCATAGGTTTCCATATAATAGGGGAAGCGGCTGGAGCAGCCGATGCCGGACACGAACACGGTGTTGTGCGGCTCGACGCCCAGTTCGGGCATGGTGCGCTGCACGGCCTTCAGGATGGCATAGTCCCCGCAACCGGGGCACCAGCGCACTTCCTGGTCAGAGGCCCAGTCGTCGGGCTTCGTCGCGGGCACGATCTTCGTGATCTCGTTCATTGGTTCAGCATCCCCAGGATGGCGGCCTCGATCTCGGCAATACGGAAGGGCTGGCCAGACACCTTGTTCAGCGGCTTCGCATCCACCAGGAACTGGTCGCGCAGCAGCGTCTTCAACTGGCCGGTGTTCATTTCCGGCACCAGGATCCGGTCATAGCGCTTCAATAGCTCGCCCAGATTCTTCGGGAAGGGCCACAGGTGGCGGATATGCACATGCGCCACGTCGTGGCCCTTGCTCCGCACCAGATCCACCGCCTGCCGGATCGGGCCATAGGTGGAACCCCAGCCCACGACGACCAGCGGGCCATGATCCTTGCCCACTTCGACGACCTGATCAGGGATGAAGTTCGCGATACCGTCGATCTTCGCCTTGCGCGTGTCGGTCATGCGCTGGTGGTTCTCGGCCGAATAATCGATGTTGCCGGTGGCATAGCTCTTCTCGATGCCGCCGATGCGGTGCATCAGCCCCGGCGTGCCCGGTTTCACCCACACCCGCTTCAGCGTTTCGGGATCGCGCAGGAAGGGGTTGAACTTCGTCCCCTCGGCCGGAACCTCGGTATGGAACTGCACCGGGAAGGGCTCGAAGTCGGTCATGTCGGGCACCCGCCACGGCTCGGCGGCGTTGGCGATATAGCCGTCCGTCAGCAGCATCACCGGCGTCATGAACTGCACGGCCAGACGGCAGGCCTCGATCGTCACCTCGAAACAGTCGGCGGGGCTGCGCGAGGCGATCACGGGCATCGGGGTGTCGCCGTTGCGGCCATAGACGGCCTGATAGAGGTCGGACTGCTCCGTCTTGGTCGGCAGCCCGGTGGAGGGGCCGCCGCGCTGTGAATTCACGATCACCAGGGGCAGCTCGGTCATCACGGCGAGGCCCATGGCTTCGGATTTCAGCGCGATCCCCGGCCCTGAGGACGAGGTGACGGCCAGATGCCCCGCCCAGGCAGCGCCGATCGTGGCGCCGATGGCCGCGATTTCGTCCTCCGCCTGGAAGGTCGTCACGTCGAACTCGCGCATCTTCGTCAGCGAATGCAGGATCGCGGAGGCCGGGGTGATGGGATAGCCGCCGAAGAACATCGGCAGGCCGGACAGCTGGGCGCCCGCCACCAGCCCCAGCGCGATGGCGTCTGCCCCGGTGATGGTGCGGTAAAGGCCGGGCGCGGCATCCGCCGGCGCCAGCCGGAACTGCTTCAGCGGGCCGGACAGCTCGGCCGTCTCGCCATAGGCATGGCCGGCATTCAGCGCCGCGATGTTCGCGTCGCGCAGCACCTCGTCCTTGCTGAACTTGTTTTTCAGCCAGTCGATCAGCGGCTCGCGGTCGCGGCCGAACATCCACAGCGCCAGCCCCAGCGTCCACATGTTCTTGCAGCGCAGGGCATCCTTGTTGCCAAGGCCGAACGGCTTCACCGATTCCAGCGTCTGCTTCGATATGTCGAACGCCAGCAGCTGCCAGGGATCGAGGCTGCCATCCTCCAGCGGATTTGCCTCGTAATGCGCCTTCTTCAGGTTGCGCTCGCCGAACTCGCCGGTGTCCGCGATGATCAGCCCGCCCTTGCGCAGTTGCGGCAGGTTGGTCTTCAGGGCGGCGGGGTTCATGGCGATCAGCACGTCGGGCTGGTCACCCGCGGTCTCGATCCGGGTGGAGCCGAAGTTGATCTGGAAGGCCGAAACCCCGAACAGCGTGCCCTGTGGCGCGCGGATCTCGGCCGGAAAATCGGGGAAGGTCGCCAGGTCATTTCCGGCCAGCGCGGTGGACAGGGTGAATTGCCCCCCTGTCAGCTGCATCCCGTCGCCGGAATCCCCGGCGAACCTCACAACCACCGATTCCTTCTGGATCACACCCACGTCTGTCCCGCCATCCTGGGCAGGCGCCTTCACGGCAGTCGCCATCGAGCTCGCTTTCCGTCGCCTTGTTTGTTGCAGTCGCTTTACGCCGGTTCGCAGGGCCTCTCCAACAGGATTTTCTACCAGCCTTCATACCCGGGGCGCATGGCCGGCGGATCGAGCCCGCCCAGCGTCAGCAGGCTGCGGGCATGGCGGCGGCCCAGGCGCTGCACATCGGCATCATAGCCGCCGCCCAGCGTCGCCATCATCGGAACGCCTGCCGCACGGCAGGCCTCGCGCACCATCGTGTCGCGCGTGATCAGCCCTTCGTCGCTCAGGTCCAACCGGCCCAGCCGGTCGTCCCGGTGCGGATCGACTCCGGCCTGCACCATCACCAGTTCCGGCCGCGCTGCCCGGAACAGTCCCGGAAGCTCGGCCGACAGCGCCGCCAGATAATCCGCGTCACCGGTGCCGTCCGGCAGGCCCACATCCCGGCTGGATTGCGCCTTGCGCACGGGGAAGTTCCTTTCGGCGTGGATCGAAAAGGTGAAGGCGCCGGTTCGCGCCTTCAGGCACTCGGCCGTGCCGTCGCCCTGATGCACGTCCAGGTCGATCACCAGCAGGCGGCGCACATGCCCCCCGTCGATCAGGCCGGCCGCCACGATCGCCAGATCGTTCAGCACGCAGAACCCCGCCCCGCCGTCGGGCATCGCATGGTGCGATCCGCCGGCCACATTGGCCGCGAACCCGTGCGCCAGCGCATGAAGGGCAGCCGCCCAGCTTCCGCCCACCGAAAGGCGGGACCGACGGGCGACCGCGGGCGTCACGGGGAAACCGATCCGCCGCTCGATCGCCGGATCCACCCGGGCTTCGATCACCGCATCCGCATAGCCTGGCAGGTGCACGCCCAGGATCAGATCGCGCGGGGCTTCCTGTGGTTCGGCAAAGGAAACCCCCGCTGCCGCCAGCGCATCGCGCGTCGCCTCATATTTGGACATCGGGAAGCGATGCCCTTCCGGCAGGGGCGCGGCATATCCCGGATGGAAGACAAACATGCCCGACAGGTGAGGGCCGAAATGCCCCCGGTCAATGTGGCCGAAACAGCACATTGCCCGCTTGCGCCCTGCGAAAGCCCGCACTATAGCGCGCCCTCCGCACAGGCATTCCTCGGTAGCTCAGCGGTAGAGCATCCGACTGTTAATCGGACGGTCGCAGGTTCGAATCCTGCCCGGGGAGCCAGTGCCGCCATCCTTTGCAGCCGGATGGCGCCCGCGTGGGAAACCGCAAATGCCCGTTCATCATCTTTTTCCCACGCCGGTCTATCAGGGCGACATTTCAGACGCGGCGCTGATCGCGGATCTGGCGCACAGCGCCCGCAGCCTTGCCGCCGAAGATGCCGCCGGCCGCCGCTGGTGCCGCGAAAACGGCTATCCGGGCTACACCAGCTACGCCTCGCTGAACGATCTCCAGATCCGCGATCCGGCCTTCGCTCAACTGGCGCGGCGCCTTGCGCCCCATGTCCGCGCCTTCGTCGAAGCCGCCCATATGGACCTTGGCGGCCGCAGGCCCCGGCTCGACAGCCTGTGGGTCAACATCCTGAAGCCCGGCGGCGGCCACACAGGGCATATCCATCCGCACAGCGTCATTTCCGGCACCATCTATGTGGAGGTGCCGCCCGGCGCAGGCGCGCTGAAGATCGAGGATCCGCGCCTGCAGATGATGATGGCAGCCCCCGGCCGCAGCCCGGACGCGCCAGAGGAAACCCGGCCCTTCGTCTATCTGCAACCCGCACCCGGAACCGTGCTGCTGTGGGAAAGCTGGC
>NZ_JAYRCW010000083.1:0-11566 GCF_041909755.1 Sandaracinobacter sp. | reverse complement strand
CGCTGGTGTGGAACGGCCCGCTTGGCGCGTTCGAGCTTCAGCCCTTCGATGCGGCGACCGTGGCGCTGGCGCAGACGGCGGCCGCGCTGACGGAGGGCGGCACGCTGGCAAGCGTTGCGGGCGGCGGCGACACGGTCGCCGCGCTGAACCATGCCGGCGTGGGCGACAAGTTCACCTTCGTATCGACTGCCGGGGGCGCTTTCCTCGAATGGATGGAAGGCAAGGCCCTGCCGGGCGTGGAAGCATTGCAAACAGGAGCGGCCGAATGAAGATCACGAAAACCGTCAAGCGCATCCTCGACAATTACGAGAGCGACAATCCCGGCACCAAGGCCAACCTTGCGCGCATGCTGATGGCGGGCCGGCTGGGCGGCACGGGCAAGATGGTGATCCTGCCCGTTGACCAAGGCTTCGAGCATGGCCCCGCGCGCAGCTTCGCCGTGAATGCGCCCGGCTATGACCCGCATTACCACTTCCAGCTGGCGGTCGATGCCGGGCTGAACGCCTATGCCGCGCCGCTGGGCATGATCGAGGCAGGCGCTGACACGTTCGCGGGCGCGATTCCGACGATCCTGAAGGTCAATTCCTCCAACAGCTGGGCGGGCGGCGCGAACCAGGCGCTGACGGGCAGCGTGGACGACGCGCTGCGGCTGGGCTGCTCGGCCATCGGCTTCACCATCTATCCGGGCAGCGACGACTGCTTCGACATGATGGAAGAGATCAAGGAGATGTCGGCCGAGGCGAAGTCCGTGGGCATCGCCACCGTGATCTGGAGCTATCCGCGCGGCGGCAAGCTGCCGAAATCGGGCGAACTGGCGCTGGATGTGGGCGCCTATGCCGCGCACATGGCCGCGCTGCTGGGGGCGCACATCATCAAGGTGAAGCTGCCGTCCGATCATGTCGAGCAGGAAGACGCGAAGAAGAGCTATGCCGGCACCGACTGGTCGAAGCAGTCCGACCGGGTGGCGCATGTGGTGAAGGCCTGCTTCAACGGCCGCCGCATCGTGGTGTTCTCCGGCGGCGCGGCCAAGGGTTCGGACGCGGTCTATCAGGACGCGCGCGACATCCGCGACGGTGGCGGCAACGGCTCCATCATCGGCCGCAACAGCTTCCAGCGGCCGCGCGCCGAAGCGCTGGAACTGCTGGACCGGATCGTGCGCATCTATCTGAACAAGGAATAAGGCATGCGGCGGAGGCTGGTGAGCGACCGACATGGCCATTGAACCGGCCTCCGCCGAGGATTTCGCCGCCTTCCTCGGCATCGAGGACGCGCGACCGGCCTGCCAGATCTATCTGATCTCTCCGCCGGAGCTGGACCTTGGCGCGCATGCCGTCGCGCTTCAGGCGGCGCTGGCGGCGGGCGCGCCGGTCGCGGCCTATCAGTTGCGGATGAAGGATCATGCCGACGCGGCGATCCTGAAGGCGGCCGAACGCCTGCTGCCGATCTGCCAGGCCGCCGACGTGGCCTTCATCCTGAACGACCGGGCGGATCTGGCAAAGGCGTGCGGCGCCGACGGCGTGCATCTGGGGCAGAAGGACGGGGCGGTGGAAGCCGCGCGCGCCCTGCTGGGCCACGACGCGCAGATCGGGGTGACCTGCCATGGCAGCCGCCACCTGGCCATGGAAGCGGGGGAGGCCGGGGCCAGTTATGTGGCGTTCGGGGCCTTTTTCCCCACCCACACCAAGCTGGTGGAGCATCATGCGACGCCGGATATCCTGAGCTGGTGGACGGCGATCAGCCCCATTCCCTGCGTGGCGATCGGGGGCATCACGGCCGACAACTGCGGGCCGCTGGTGCGCGCGGGCGCGGATTTCCTGGCCGTCAGCAGCGCGGTCTGGGCCTTCCCCGATGGGCCGGCCGCCGCTGTCAGCCGCCTGGCCGACGAAATCCATTCGTCGAAACCCTGATTGCCCTGCGGCGGCCAGACCGGCTAGCGACGGGCATTTCCGATATGTCGAGAAGGCAAGTCCATTGAAACCCATTCTTCTGCTTGCAACCGCCCTCATGATCGTGAGCCCTGCCATGGCCCAGGCCCAATCCGCATCGCAGCCCGCCGCGCAGGCCCAGCTGCCCTTCCTGCTGCAACCCTGGACGGGGCCGCACGGCGGCGTTCCGCCGTGGGACAAGGTTCAGCCCGAGCAATTCCCCCCGGCGTTCGAAGTGGCCTTCGCGGACCTGCGCGCTGAAATCCGCGCCATCGCCAACAATCCGGCCGCGCCCAGCTTCGACAATGTGATCGGCGCGCTGGAATCGAGCGGGCAGGGGCTGGACCAGGTGTCCGGCATGTTCAACCTGATGACGTCGAACATGAACAGCCCCGCCTATCAGGAGCTCGACCGGGACTGGAGCCCGAAGTTCGCCGCGCTGTACGACGAAATCTCCATGGATCCCAAGCTGTTCGCGCGGATCGACGCGCTGTATCAGGCGCGGGCCTCCCTGAAGCTGAACCCGATGCAAATCCGCCTGCTGGAACGCACCCATGACAGCATGGTGCGCAGCGGCGCCAAGCTGAACGATGCCGACAAGGCGGCGCTCGCCGGGATCAACCAGGAGCTGGCGGTGCTGTTCACCGATTTCAACCAGCGGCTCCTGCGGGACGAGGAAACCTCCCTGCCGGCGACCGAGGCGCAGATGAAGGGCGTGCCCGACGGCGTGAAATCGGCGGCCCGCGCGGCGGCCGACGAGCGCAAGCAGGCCGGTTATGCCATCGTCAACACCCGGTCCGCCGTGGACCCGATCCTGACCTTCGCGGACGACCGCGCGCTGAGGGAAAAGGTCTGGCGCGCGTTCGTGAACCGGGGCGACAACGGCGACGGCAACGACACCAACGCCGTCATCGAGAAGATCGTGAAGCTGCGCGCCGAACGGGCGAAGCTGCTGGGCTTCCCAACCCATGCAAACCTGCGCATGGCCGACACCATGGCCAAGGATCCCGTCCGCGCCGAAGCGCTGATGATGCGCGTGTGGGGCCCGGCCGTCGCCCGCGTGGGCGAGGAAGTGGCCGACATGGAAAAGATCGCCGGCCATTCGATCGAGCCGTGGGATTACCTTTATTACGCGGAAAAGGTCCGCAAGGCCCGCTACGACCTCTCCGAAGCGGAAACGAAGCCCTATTTCGAGCTGAACAACATGATCGAGGCGAGCTACTGGGCCGCCGGTCAGCTCTATGGGCTGGAATTCAAGGAAGTGACGGGCACGATCCCCGTGTTTCACCCGGACGTGCGCGTCTATGAGGTGACGCGCGGCGGCAAGCATGTCGGCCTCTTCTATCGCGACGATTTCGCCCGCAGCGGCAAGCGGTCTGGCGCGTGGATGACGACCTATCGCAGCCAGCGGCTGTTCCCGGTGCCGCAGACGGTGCTGGCGTCAAACAACAACAATTTCGCCAAGCCCGGCGCGAACGAGCCCGTGCTGATCAGCTATGACGATGCCGAGACGCTGTTCCACGAATTCGGCCACGCCATCCATTACCTGCTGCAGCATGTGACCTATCCGGGGCTGGCCCACACCCCGCGCGACTTCGTGGAATATCCGAGCCAGGTGAACGAGAACTGGCTGCTGACGCGCGAGGTGCTGGACAAGTTCGCCCGCCACTACAAGACGGGCGAACCCATGCCCAAGGCGCTGGTGGACAAGATCGAGAAGGCGCAGGCCTTCAACCAGGGCTACAAGACGGTGTCCTACCTCTCGTCGGCGATCGTGGACATGAAGCTGCACCTTCTGCCCGGCGGCGTGGTGAACCCGGATGCGTTCGAGCGCGACACGCTGGCGGCGATCGGCATGCCCAAGCAGATCGTGATGCGGCACCGGCTGCCGCAGTTCAGCCACCTCTTCTCGGGCGACAGCTATTCGGCGGGCTATTATTCCTACCTCTGGTCGGAAACGATGGATGCCGACACCTGGGCCGCGTTCGAGGAAAGCGGGTCCGTCTGGAACAAGGGCGTGGCGGACCGTTTCCGCACCATCCTGCTCTCGACCGGCAACGAAACCGACCGGGCCGACGCCTATCGCGAATTCCGCGGCCGCGACCCGGACGTGAAGGCGCTGCTGAAGAAGCGCGGCTTCCCGACGGACGGCGCTGCGAAGTAACGGGCTGCCGGCAAGGCACCGGAAGGGGCGGGCCCGCCATGGGCCCGCCCTTTCTCGTGCGCGCGGCCCGTGATGCGCGTGTCTTGAGACTTTTCGCCCGACCGGCTAAGGGCGCGGCACATTTCGCTCTTTCCAGCACCACAGGTGAATTCCCATGAAGATCAGCGGCGTGGACATCCGTCCCGGCAACATCATCGAATATGAAGGCGGCATCTGGCGCGCCGTGAAGACGCAGCACACCCAGCCCGGCAAGGGCGGCGCCTATATGCAGGTGGAGCTGAAGAACCTGATCGACGGCCGCAAGACCAACGTGCGCTTCCGGTCCGCCGAAGTGGTGGAGCGTGTGCGGCTGGACACCAAGGATTTCCAGTATCTCTATGCCGAGGACGACAGCCTCGTGTTCATGGACAAGGACACCTATGATCAGGTGACTCTGCCGCGCGACCTGCTGGGCGATGCGGCCGCCTTCCTGACGGACGGCATGGACGTGACGATGGAGCTTTACGAAGAGCGCCCGATTTCCGTGCAGCTGCCCGATCAGGTGGAAGCGCTGATCGTGGAGGCCGATGCGGTGGTGAAGGGGCAGACCGCCTCGTCCAGCTACAAGCCGGCGATCCTTGAGAACGGCGTGCGCGTGATGGTGCCGCCGCATATCGGCTCGGGCACGCGCATCGTCGTGGACGTGTACGAACAAGCCTACGTCCGCCGGGCGGATTGAGGGCAGGGAATGAGCCAGTCCGCCATCATCACCGTCATGGAGCGGGCGTGCCGCAAGGCCGCCCCGCGCCTGCGCCGCGACTTCGGCGAAGTCAGCCAGCTTCAGGTCCTGCGCAAGGGCCCGGCCGATTTCGTGAGTCAGGCGGACAAGGCGGCCGAACGCACGTTGCTGGAAGAGCTTCAGAAGGCGCGCCCCGGCTGGGGCTTCCTGCTGGAAGAAGGCGGCGAGATTCCGGGCGAGGAGGAAAACTCCCCCCGGTTCATCATCGATCCGCTGGATGGCACGTCCAACTTCCTGCACGGCATCCCGCACTTCGCCATTTCGATCGGCGTCGAGCATATGGGCGTGCCGCTGGCGGCCATGGTGTATCAGCCGCTGACGGACGAGAGCTTCTGGGCCGAGCGCGGGCGCGGGGCCTGGCTGCACAATGCGCGGTTGCGCGTGTCTGGCCGGGGCGACCTGTCCGAAGCGCTGCTGGCGACGGGCATTCCCTATAAGGGCCATGGCGATCAGGACCAGTTCGAAACCATCCTGAACAAGGTGATCCCCGAAGTGGCGGGCGTGCGCCGGTTCGGGGCCGCCAGCCTTGACCTCGCCTGGGTCGCGGCGGGCCGGTTCGACGGCTTCTGGGAACAGGGGCTTTCGCACTGGGATGTCAGCGCCGGCCTTCTGCTGGTGAAGGAAGCGGGCGGCTTCGTGTCGGACTTCCGCGGCGGAGAGAAGATGGTGGAACGGCGCGAGGTGATCGCCGCCAATGATCTGCTGCATTCCCGCCTGCACCGGCTGGTGGCGGGAGCCTTGCGCTAACGCGCATGAATCGCAACAGCGGCCATGCGCAAAACGCATGGCATTGCTGTGTTTGTGCAACGCGGCAGAGGCTTGCCGAGCCTCGCCGCCCGGCCTAGAGACGCCCCATGTCCGACCTGACTGACATCGGCCGGGAGTATCTCCCGATTCTCCTTTTCTTTGGTGTTGCCATCGCCTTCGCGGTGGCGTTCGCCGGGCTTCCCGTGCTGGTGTCGAACGTGATCGGCACCAACAAGCCCTATGGCGAGAAGCTGACCGAGTATGAGAGCGGCTTCCCCGCCTTCTCCTCGGCGCGCGGCCAGTTCGACGTGCGCTTCTACCTGGTCTCGATCCTGTTCATCATCTTCGATCTGGAAGTCGCCTTCCTGTTCCCATGGGCCGTCAGCCTGGCGCACATGGGGCCGGATCTCTACTTCGCCTGGGGCTCGATGATGCTGTTCCTGGGCGTCCTCACCATCGGCTTCATCTATGAATGGAAGAAGGGGGCGCTGGATTGGGAATGAGCGGCACCACTCTCATCAATCCGGACGGCTCTGCGCTGTCGCGGGATCTGGCCGGGCAGGACCAGTTCTTCGCGGACGTGAATGCCGAACTGTCGAACAAGGGCTTCCTTGTCGCCAGCCTCGAGGATCTCACCACCTGGGCACGCACCGGCTCGCTCTGGTGGATGACGTTCGGGCTGGCCTGCTGCGCGGTCGAGATGATGCACGCCTCCATGCCCGACTGGGACATGGAGCGGTTCGGCGCCGCGCCGCGCGCGTCTCCGCGCCAGTCCGACGTGATGATCGTGGCCGGCACGCTGTGCAACAAGATGGCCCCGGCGCTGCGCCGCGTGTATGATCAGATGCCCGAGCCGCGCTATGTGATCTCCATGGGCAGCTGCGCCAACGGTGGCGGCTATTACCACTACAGCTATTCCGTGGTGCGCGGCTGCGACCGCATCGTGCCGGTGGATATCTATGTGCCCGGCTGCCCGCCGACCGCCGAGGCGCTTCTGTACGGCATCATGGCGCTGCAGCGGAAGATCCGCCGCCAGTCCTCGTTCGAGCGGTAAACGGATGTCGCATCTTCCCCAGATCCCCGGAAACCAGGGCCTTGCCGAGCGCGCGCGGGCCGTGCTGGGCGCCGACCTGATCGAGGCGACCGAGCGCGTCGGCGAGCTGACCCTGCTGGTGAGCCGCGAGGCGGCCGCTTCGGTCCTGCAGCAGCTGCGCGACACGCCCGACCTTTCCTACGAGCAGCTGCTGGACATCGCCGGCGCCGACTATCCGGAGCGCGAGGCGCGGCTGGAAGTGAACTGGCACCTGCTGAGCCTGACGCACAACCGCCGCATCCGCGTGAAGGTGATGACGGACGATGCGAAGCCGGTGCCGTCTGTCACGAGCCTGTGGCCGAACGCCGGCTGGCTGGAGCGCGAGGTGTGGGACTGTTACGGCGTGCTGTTCGAGGGCAACCCCGATCTGCGCCGGATCCTGACCGACTATGGCTTCGAAGGCCATCCGTTCCGCAAGGACTTCCCGCTGACCGGCCATGTGGAACTGCGCTATTCGGAAGAGCAGGGCCGCGTCGTCTATGAGCCGGTGAAGCTGAAGCAGGATTTCCGCAGCTTCGATTTCCTGAGCCCGTGGGAAGGGCAGTGGAAGCTGCCCGGTGACGAGAAGGCGGCTGAAGGGGATCAGGCATGACCGAAGTTCTCGACGGCGAACTGATCCTAGACCCGACGCTGGTCGCGGCCGACACCAGCATCCAGAACTACATGATCAACTTCGGGCCTCAGCACCCGGCGGCGCACGGCGTGCTGCGGCTGGTGATGGAGCTGGACGGCGAGCTGATCGAGCGCTGCGATCCGCACATCGGCCTGCTGCACCGCGGCACCGAAAAGCTGATCGAATACAAGACCTACCTCCAGGCGCTGCCCTATATGGACCGGCTGGACTATTGCTCCCCCATGTCGATGGAGCACAGCTATGTGCTGGCCATCGAGAAGCTGCTGGGCGTGGAGGTGCCGAAGCGCGGCCAGCTGATCCGCGTGCTGTGGGCCGAGCTGACGCGCATTTCCAACCACATCATGAATGTGGGCGCGCATGTGATGGACGTGGGCGGGCTGACGCCGATCCTGTGGCTGTTCGCGGAGCGGGAGGCGATCTACCGCTTCTCGGAACGGGTTTCCGGCGCGCGGATGCATGCGGCCTATTTCCGCCCCGGCGGCGTCCATCAGGACATGCCGGCAGGCCTGGCCGAGGATATCCGCGACTGGGCGGCGAAGTTCCCCAAGGTGCTGGACGATGTGCAGGCGCTGGCCGGCGACAACCGCATCTTCAAGCAGCGCAACGTCGACATCGGCGTGATCAGCGCGAAGGACGCGATCGCCTGGGGCTTTACCGGCCCCTGCCTGCGCGGTTCGGGCATTCCCTGGGATCTGCGCAAGAGCCAGCCCTATGAATGCTATACCGATCTGGAGTTCGACGTGCCGGTCGGCAACAACGGCGACTGCTATGACCGCTGGATGGTGCGGATGGAGGAAATGCGCCAGTCGCTGCGGCTGGTCGAGCAGTGCCTCAACCGCCTTGCCCATTGCGAGGGCGAGCCGGTTTCGACGCTGGACCGCAAGGTGGCGCCGCCGAAGCGGGGAGAGATGAAGCGCTCGATGGAAGCGCTGATCCACCACTTCAAGCTCTATACCGAAGGGTTCAAGGTGCCGGCCGGCGAAGTCTATGCCGCGACCGAAAGCCCCAAGGGCGAGTTCGGCATCTATCTGGTGAGCGACGGCACCAACAAGCCCTATCGCTGCCACATCCGGGCGACGGGGATGAGCCATCTGCAGGCGATGGACTTCCTGCTGAAGGGGCACATGCTGGCCGATGCGCCGGCGGTTCTCGGCAGTCTGGACATCGTGTTCGGGGAAGTTGACCGGTGAGCGGAGCGATTGTGGACATCTCTCGGGATTTCAAGGACTTCAAGTGGACGGATGCCAATGCCGTTGAGGCGGAGCGCATCATCGGCCGCTATCCCAAGGGGCGCGAGACCAGCGCGATCATGCCGCTGCTGTGGCTGGCGCAATATCAGGTGAAGGACATGACCGGAGTGGCCTGGCTGCCGCTGCCGGTGATCGAGTTCGTCGCCACCCGGATCGGTATGCCGATCATCCGGGCGATGGAAGTCGCCACCTTCTACACCATGTACAATCTGAAGCCCGTGGGCCGCTTCCATGTGCAGGTGTGCGGCACGACGCCGTGCATGCTGCGCGGGTCCGACGACGTGCTAAAGGCCTGCGCGGACAAGGGCCTGAAGAAGGGCGAAGTGACGAACGACGGCCTGTTCACCCTGACCGAGGTGGAATGCCTGGGCGCCTGCGCCAATGCGCCGATGGTGCAGATCAACGACGACAATTTCGAGGATCTCACCTACGAGACGATGACGGCGATCCTGGAGGATCTGATCGCGGGCCGCACGCCCAAGGCGGGCAGCCAGATCGGCCGCACGGCCAGTTGCCCGGAAGGCGGGCCGACCAGCCTGAAGGATGTCGCCCATGCTGGCTGACTGTTTTTGTGGGATCACTCGCTGATGCTCGCCGATCACGACCGCATCTTCACCAACCTCTATGGCTTCCAGCCGTGGGGGATCGAACATGCCATGAAGCGCGGCGACTGGGCCGACACCAGGGCGCTGATGGCGCGCGGGCAGGATACGATCATCCAGCAGGTGAAGGATTCAGGCCTTCGCGGGCGGGGTGGCGCGGGCTTTTCCACCGGCACGAAGTGGAGCTTCATGCCGAAGGAGAGCAAGGACGGGCGCCCCAGCTTCCTGGTTGTGAACGCCGATGAATCCGAGCCGGGAAGCTGCAAGGACCGGGAGATCATCCGCCACGATCCGCACAAGCTGATCGAAGGCGCGCTGATCGCCGGTTATGCGATCCGGGCGCGCGCGGCCTATATCTACATCCGTGGTGAATATATCCGCGAAGCGGAGGTGCTGTTCGCGGCGGTCGAGGAAGCCTATGCCAAGGGCTTCATCGGCAAGAACGCCTGCGGCAGCGGTTATGACTTCGACGTGTTCGTCCACCGGGGCGGCGGGGCCTATATCTGCGGCGAAGAAACCGCGATGATCGAAAGCCTTGAGGGGAAGAAGGGCCAGCCGCGCCTGAAGCCCCCGTTCCCGGCGGGGGCGGGCATGTATGGCTGCCCCACCACGGTGAACAATGTGGAATCCATCGCGGTGGTGCCCACCATCCTCCGGCGCGGGCCGGACTGGTTCGCGGCCATCGGCCGGCCGAACAATCAGGGCACCAAGCTGTTCCAGATTTCCGGCCATGTGGTGAAGCCGTGCGTGGTGGAAGACGCGATGAGCGTGCCCTTCCGCGAGCTGATCGAAACCCACTGCGGCGGCATTCGCGGCGGCTGGGACAATCTGCTGGCGGTGATCCCCGGCGGATCCTCCGTGCCGCTGGTGCCTGCGCACCAGATCATCGACGCGCCGATGGATTTCGATGGCCTGCGCGAGCTGAAATCCGGCCTGGGCACGGCGGCGGTGATCGTGATGGACAAGTCCACCGACATCGTCCGCGCGATTGCCCGCCTCAGCTACTTCTACAAGCATGAGAGCTGCGGCCAGTGCACGCCGTGCCGCGAAGGCACCGGCTGGATGTGGCGGGTGATGGAACGTCTGGTGACGGGCGATGCAGAACCTTCGGAAATCGACCTGCTGCTGGAAGTGACCACGCAGGTGGAAGGCCACACCATCTGCGCGCTGGGCGATGCGGCGGCCTGGCCCGTTCAGGGCCTGATCCGCCATTTCCGGCCCGAGATTGAAGCCCGCATTGCGAAGCGCCGCGGTTTTGCCGTGGTGCCCGAACTGCCGCAGGCGGCGGAGTAAGAGATGCCCAAGGTAACCGTTGACGGGATCGAAGTTGAGGTGCCTGCCGGCGCCACGGTGATGCAGGCCTGCGAAGCGGCCGGCAAGGAAATCCCGCGCTTCTGCTATCACGAACGCCTCTCCATCGCGGGCAATTGCCGCATGTGCCTGGTGCAGGTGTCCCCCGGGCCGCCGAAGCCGCAGGCCAGCTGCGCGCTGCCCGCCGCCGAAGGGCAGACCATCCTGACCGACAGCCCGATGGTGAAGAAGGCGCGGGAAGGGGTGATGGAATTCCTGCTGATCAACCACCCGCTGGATTGCCCGATCTGCGATCAGGGCGGCGAGTGCGATCTGCAGGATCAGGCCATGGCCTATGGCCGGGGCGGCAGCCGCTTTGACGAGAACAAGCGCGCCGTCACTGAAAAGAACATGGGCCCGCTGGTGAAGACGGTGATGACGCGGTGCATCCATTGCACCCGCTGCGTGCGCTTCGTGGAAGAAGTGGCCGGCACCAACGAGATCGGCGCGCTGTATCGCGGCGAGAACATGCAGATCACCAGCTTCCTCGAGCAGGCGGTGACGACCGAGCTTTCGGGCAATGTGATCGACCTGTGCCCGGTGGGCGCGCTGACCTCCAAGCCGACAGCGTTCCACTATCGCCCGTGGGAGCTGAAGCGGAACGATTCGATCGATGTGATGGACGCCGTGGGCGCCAGCATCACGCTGCACAGCCGCACCGCGGAAGTGATCCGCGCGACGCCGCGCGTGAACGACGATGTGAACGAGGAATGGCTGGCCGATACCGGCCGCTTCGCGGTGGACGGGCTGAAGGAACGGCGGCTGGACCGCCCCTGGGTGCGCGTGAACGGCGAGCTGAAGCCCGCAAGCTGGGGCCAGGCGTTCGAGGCGGTGAAGAAGGCGCTGGCCGGCGTGGACGGCAAGGACATCGCCGCGCTGGCGGGCGACCTGTGCGCCATCGAGGATCTGGTGGCCGCGAAGGATCTGCTGACGGGGCTGGGCGCGACGCGGCTGGAAAGCCGCACCGATGGCGCGGCCTATGAAGGCCCGGCTTCGCACTGGCGCTTCAACAGCGGCATCGCC
>NZ_JAYRCW010000082.1:0-11573 GCF_041909755.1 Sandaracinobacter sp. | reverse complement strand
GGAGCCCAGCAGGAAGGCCTTGGGCTGAAGGAAATTGGGGTCGGTCGGCGCTCGCTGGGAATTGAGCGTCTTGCCGCCGGACCGCACCTCCAGCGGGCCGTTCATGTAGCCCAGCGTCGTCATCGGGCGGCCGAGCTGGTCGACGACATTGCCGTTCGCATCGGTCGCCGAACTGCCTTCGCCGCCCTCGATCGGGCGGCTGAAGCCCAGGATCGGGTTTCCGCGCGGGGGGTAGCCGGTCATGGTGAAGACATGGCTGTGATCGGCGGTGACGAGGACGAGCGTGTCCTTGAGGTCGACGGTTTTCAGCACCTGTTCGATGGCGGCGGAGAATTCGGCGGTTTCGTCCAGCGCGCGATAGGCGTTGGTGATGTGGTGGCCATGATCGATGCGGCCGCCTTCCACCATCAGCACATAGCCCTTGCCCGACCGCTTTGAGCCGGCTTCGAGCTTGCGGACCGCGAAGGTCGCCAGTTCGGCGAGTGAAGGTTCCTTCGCGCGATCGGCGTCTGCGTTGAAATCCAGATGGTCTGCGTTGAACAGGCCGAACACCTTGCCGGGCGCGCTTGCGTCCAGCGCGCGGAAGGGCGCGGCGGAGTCGACGAACTGCCCGGTCGGCCAGGCCTTTTGCCATTCCGCGATCAGGTCGCGGCCGTCATCGCGGCTGCCGCCCGCCGTGGTGGGGCGGAAACGGGCGAGCCCGCCGCCCAGCACCACGTCTGCCCCGCCCCGGAACTGCACCAGCTGGGTGGCGATGTCGGGGCAGCCGGACTTGCGCTCCTCGGCGGAATAGTTGCGATCCGTCGCTTCCCAGTCGCGCGAGGGTTCGTGCGCGTACATGGCGGCCGGGGTGGCGTGGGTGATGCGCGTGGTGGTGACGATGCCAAGGCCCAGCCCGCGCGCATTGGCGATCTCGCCCAGCGTCCGGGGGAACAGCTCTGGCGTCTTGCAGGTTTGCGGCCCCTGCCCCGGCAGGATGCCCAGCACGCCGATCCGGGTTTTGGTGCCGGTGGTGATCGCGGCGGCGGTTCCGGCGCTGTCGGGCACCTGGGCGTCGGTGTTGTAGGTCTTGACCAGCGCGCGGTTGGGCAGCTTTTCGAAGCTGAGGAGGTTTTCCTCGCCGCCCTCGAAGCCGGGGTAGCTGCCGCCGGCGGCCTTCGCCCGCTTCTGCGCTTCATAGATCCGGCCCGCGGCGATGGTGGAGACGCCCATGCCGTCTCCGATGAAGATGATCACATTCTTCGCCCGCGCCGTGGCGCCGGGGATGGACCGGCGGGCGGCGATTTCCGCTTCGGCCTTCTTCCAGCTCGGCTCCTGCGAGGCGGTGGTGACGATGGGTTGCGCGGCGAGCGGCGCGGAGGCGAGCGCCGCCGCGATCAGGATCAGCTTTGTCATGCGAGCTTTATCTCTGCCAATCGTTGCAGGAGGAAGTCGTGCGCGGTGATGGGGGGCATCGCCGCCTGTTCGACGAAGGGGGTGATCAGCCAGTCCGGCCGGTAGTGGAGGAAGAAGGGCATGGAATAGCGCGACAGGTGCCGCCGGTCTGCCGGGGGGTTCACCACGCGGTGGGTGGTGGAGGGCAGCTGCCCGCCCGTCTGCCGTTGAAGCATGTCGCCCACGTTGATGACGAGGCTGCCTTCGGGGGCGGGTACCTCCAGCCATTCGCCCTGGCGCGACAGCAGCTGGAGCCCGGCTTCCTCTGCGCCGAGCAGCAGGGTGATGACGTTGATGTCCTCGTGCGCGCCGGCGCGCACGGCATCCGCAACGGCCGCGACGGGCGGATAGTGCAGCAGGCGCCGGATGGAATTGCCGTCCTCGACGGGGCTTTCGAAGAAGTCCTTCGGCTGGCCCAGGTGGACGGCGATCGCCTGCAGCACGCGCAGGCCGGTGGCCTGCAGCGCGCCGAACAGGGCCTGGAAGGCCGGGCGGAATTCGGGAAGTTCCGCATCGGGCCAGATGTTGGGGGCCATGATGTCCGCGAAGCGGTGGCCGGCGGGCAGGTCGCGCCCGACGTGCCAGAACTCCTTCAGGTCCGACAGTTTCGCGCCCTTCGCCGTTTCCACGCCGAACGGGGTATAGCCGCGCTGGCCCGCGCCGCCGGGCAGGTGATAGCGGCGCTTCACCTCGTCGGGCAGGGCGAAGAAGCGCCGGGCGGCGTCCCACGCGCCCTCGATCATGTGCTGAGGGATGCCATGGCCTTCCACCACGGCGAAGCCGGTGCGGCGGAAGCTGTCTCCGAAGCGGTCGGCGGCCTGGGCGAGATCCGTCTCGACGAGCGAGAGGGGGACGGGGGTGATGTCTGCGCGAGTCGGCATGGAACCTGCCTTAGACCCAGTTTCCGCCCCATTGAAGGGACAGCTTTGAAGCAGGCGCATCTGCCGCCACAGTGGCGGGCGGAGGAGAGGCGCATGCTGGAGTTCGACTATATCGTGGTGGGCGCGGGTTCGGCCGGCTGCGTGCTGGCCAACCGGCTGTCGGCCGACGGGCGGCACAAGGTGCTGGTGCTGGAGGCCGGGCCGAAGGACTGGAACCCCTGGATCCATGTGCCCGTCGGCTATGCGCAGACGCTGAAGGACCCGTCGGTCAACTGGCTGTACGAGACGGAGGAGGACCCCGGCTCGAACGGGCGCAAGCATGTCTGGCCGCGCGGCAAGGTGCTGGGCGGCTCGTCGTCGATCAACGGTCTTCTCTATGTGCGGGGGCAGATGGCCGATTACGACGGCTGGGCGCAGCTGGGGGCGCGGGGCTGGGGCTCGGCCGATGTGCTGCCCTATTTCCGGCGCGCGGAAGGCAATGAGCGGCTGCACGACGAGCTGCACGGGGCCGATGGGCCGCTGAACGTGAGCGATGCGACGACGCACCATCCGGTTTCCGACGCGGTGATCGAGGCGGGGGTGCAGGCGGGCCTGCCCTTCAACGACGACTGCAACGGCGAGCAGCAGGACGGCATCAGCTATTTCCAGCTGACGGTGAAGAACGGCCGCCGCTGGTCTGCCGCGCAGGCCTATCTGAAGCCTGCCATGACACGGCCGAACCTGCGGGTGGAAACCGATGCGCACATGGCCGCCATCCTGTTCGAGGGCGCGCGCGCCGTGGGCGTGACCTATCGGCAGGACGGGCGGATGGTTTCGGTGCACGCCACGCGCGAGGTGATCCTGAGCGGCGGGGCGGTGAACTCCCCGCAGATCCTGGAAGTGAACGGCATCGGTGACCCCGCCGTGCTGAAGGCCGCCGGGATCGAGGTGCGCCATGCGCTGCCCGGCGTGGGGACCAACTGCCAGGACCATTATGTGGTTGGCGTGCAGTACCGGCTGAAGGACGGCACGGTTTCGGTGAACGAGCTGAGCCGGGGCTGGCGGCTGATGGTGGAGGCGGCGAAATATGCCGCCACGCGCAAGGGCCTGCTGACGCTGTCGGCCGCGCACATCCAGGCCTATTACCGGACGCGCCCCGGCCTTTCGGGGCCGGACGTGCAATATCATATCCTGCCCGCGACCGCCGACACGAAGAAGCAGATCGAGGAGCAGAAGTGGGAGCTGGAGAAGCAGCCCGGCCTGACGATCGCGCCCTGCCAGCTGCGGCCGGAGAGCCGGGGCACCATCCATGTGCGCTCCGCCGATCCGTTCGCGCCGCCGGTGATCCGGCCCAACTATCTGTCGGACCCGATCGACCAGACGACGATCACCGAGGGGCTGAAGTTCGCCGACGTGCTGGCGGGGCAGGCGGCGCTGAAGCCCTGGGTGGTGGGCCGCTCCCTGCCGGAGGCGGGGCCGATGAGCGACGCCGACTGGCTGGCCTATGCGAAGGAGAATGGTTCCACCATCTATCACCCGGTGGGGACATGCCGGATGGGCCAGGCATCCGACCCGGGCGCGGTGGTGGATCCGGACGGGCGCGTCCACGGGGTGGCCGGCCTGCGCGTGGTGGACGCCAGCGTGATGCCCCGGCTGGTGAGCGGCAACACCAATGCGCCGACGATCATGGTGGCGGAGAAGATCAGCGATTCGATCCTGGCCGACGCGAAGGCCGCGATGGCGGCCTGAACCGGGCGATTGCACCGGTTGCTATCATCCGATAGGCTTGCCTGAAACCGGGGCGTATGCCCCGTCGGGAGGTGCGGGATGGTGCAGACGGTCGCCGAGGTTCGGGCACGGGTGGAACGGCAGAAGCAGCTGGTGCCGGCCATGTATGGCGGGATCGACTTTGGCCTGAGGGCGGAGCGGTTCGCGGACGCGGGCGGCGAGAACAGCGTGCTGAAGCGGCTGCCCCCGGCGGACCGAAGCCGCCTGTTCGCCGACACCGAGCTGATCGCCCGGCTGGAAGCCTATACCATGCTGGGCGACACGCTGGCCGACGCCTATGCCGCGCTGATGCCGGCCTTCGGCTTCCGGCGGCTTGTGGACATGCTGGTGGAGGCCTGCGACCGGGGCGTGGACAAGGTGGAGGGCGCCCCGCCGGAGCTGGTGGCGCTGATCCGCGCGATGGAGGCGACGCCCGCCTGGGTGGACATGGCGAAGGTGGAGCGCGGCGCAGCCCTGCAGCGCAACGCCACGGCGCATCTGGCGCCCTATGCCGTGCGCGGGGCGTTCATCGCCACCTTCATGAACAAATATGCCGCCCTGCCCATGGCGCTGACGGGCACGCTGTCGCACAAGACGGCGGCGCGGCGGGTGAAGGAAACCGCCACCTTCTTCGCGACATCGGTGCTGCCCGGCGCGATGGAGCGGCATGGGCCGGGCTTCAAGGCGGCCGCGATGGTGCGGTTGATGCACTCGATGGTGCGCTTCAACGTGCTGTCACGCGGGCGCTGGGACCAGGCGACCTATGGCATCCCCATCCCGCAGGTGGATCAGATGCCTGCTGGGCTGATCGGCGACTATCTGATTTCCGCCAAGCTGCTGAAACTGGGCCGCACCGATTTCACCGCCGACGAGCGGGCGCAGATCGAACTGAGCCGCTATCGCTGCTTCCTGCTGGGGCTGCCGGAGGATCTGCTGGCCGACACGCCGCAGGGCATCGTGGATGCGTGGATGGCGCGGCTGGGCACCCTGCGCGACGGGTTCGATGACGCCACCTGCGGCGCGCTGCTGCGCGCGACGATGGCGGCCTGGCTGGAGCCGGACACGAAGCCCTGGAACCGGGTGAAGGAGCGCTATGAGCAGAGCTTCTCCAAGGTCTATTTCGTGAAGAATTTCTATGACGGCAATGTGGAGAAGGCGGCGGAGGTGGGCGTTCCGCTGACGGCCACGGACCGGGCGCGGGCGCTGGTGGTGACCGGCCTGATCCTGGGGCGGATGATCGGCTATGACCTGGCGCTGAAGCTGCCGGGCCTGCGCACGGTGGCGGACCGGCGGATGATCCGCACGATCCGCATCCGGCTGGCCGATCTGGGCCATGCCGAATTCACCACGGACGCCGCGCAGTATCGACAGGCGCCTGCCGCGGCGGCGGCCGTTTGAGAAGTCCGCGGCGGCGGCCGTTTGAAAATACCGCGGCGGCGGTCGTTTGATCAGCGCGGGCCTTGCCCGTCGTCGATCTTGATGACGGTGCCCGTCACGGCCTCGCTCGCCGGGGAGGCGAGGAACAGCAGGGTTGAATCCATCTGCGCGGGGTTCGCGATGCGCTTGCGCGGGAAGCGCTGGGCGATGTCGCCCATGCGGCCCAGCATGCCGTCCATCATTTCGGATTCGAAGGCGCCCGGCGCGATGGCGTTGACGTTGATCCCGGCCGAGGCCCATTCCATCGCCAGTGCCTCTGCCATGCGCGCCACCGCCGCCTTGGAGACGGAATAGAGCGCGGCGCCGTTGCCCGCATAGACGAAGCCCGCGATGGAGGCGATGTTGATGATGCGGCCGGGCTGCTTCGCGGCCAGCAGGCGGCGCGCGACTTCGCACGACAGGATGAAGGGCGCGCGGACATTGATGTCCAGCACGCGGTCGATCAGTTCCAGCGACATCCGGTGCGCGCGCTGGGCATCCGGGATGCCGGCATTGTTGACGAGGATGGTGACGAGGCCGAGCGCCTGTTCGGCCTGCTCGACGGCGGCGACGAGCTGGTCTGCGTCTGTCACGTCGAGCTGGATCGGGTGGGCGGTGCCGCCCGCCGCGCGGATTTCGGCTGCGAGCGCCTCCAGCCGGTCTGTCCGCCGGGCGGCGATCGCCACCTTTGCGCCGGCCGCGGCCAGCACCTTCGCGAAGCGCCAGCCAAGGCCGGAGGACGCGCCGGTGACAAGCGCGACCTGCCCGGTGAGATCGGTGCTGGCGTTGGGAAGCGGATAGGTCATCTGGCTGGTCTCCTCGCTGGTCGTCCGCCCCCTTCTAGGGCGGGCCGCCGGCGAGGAGACCTGTGCAATGCGCCTGCTATCAGAAGTCGATGGAAGCGGACGCCTTCACCGTGCGCGGGGTTCCCTGCAGCAGGGCGGCGGAGAAGACATCGAAGGCCGAGGCCCAGTAGCGGGCGTTGGCGACATTATCGACCGTCAGGCGCAGGGTGACGGGCTTGCCGGCCGCGGCCAGCACATAGCGCGCGCCCAGATCGACCCGCGCCCAGTCCCCGATTTCCAGCGTGTTCGCGGCGTTCACCTGCTGGCTGCCGGTATAGACGAGGCGGCCTGTCAGCGTGAGGCCCGCGGCGAAGGGCAGATCCCATTCGGCGTTTGCATTGGCCGTCCACTTCGGCACGCCGACGGCGCGGTTGCCGTCGTACAGCCCGTTCGCGGTGCGCCGCAGCACGGCGTCCACATGGGCAAGGCCGCCGATCAGGCGCAGGCCCTGGGTGGGTTCCGCCGCCAGCGTCAGTTCGAAGCCGCGATTGCGCTGCTGGCCGTTCAGGCCGAAGGTGAGCGGGCCGGACGGGTTCGCGGCGTCTGCCGGAACCGCATAGGCTGTCGGCAGGCTGATCTGGAACAGCGCGAGGCCCGCGTCCACCCCACCCAGCGCGACCTTGCCGCCCACCTCATACTGGGTGGAGCGGACCGGGCCGAACACCTGGCCGGGGTTGGTGAGGTTGGGATCGAGCGGCGCGGTCGGCCCCTGCTGCAGCCCCTCGATCCAGTTGGCGTAGAGCGAGACGCCCTCCACCGGCTTCAGGGTGACGCCCACGGCCGGCGTCACGGCGTCGGCCTCGTAGGTGGTGTCGAGCTGGCCGCCGTTGTAATAATTATAGGCCCTGATCCGCATGGATTGCAGGCGCAGGCCGCCCGTCAGCAGCAGGCGGTCTTCCCAGAGGCCGACCGTATCGGAGGCGAACACGCTGGTGACGCGGGTGCGGCTGATCGGGAAGGGGTTGTCGAGATCGCCGCCGACGAAGCTGGAGCTGGGGATTTCCACCTCCGGCGCGTCGTAGAGGTTGGTGGGGAAGCCCGCGAAGCCGGGGCCATAGAGGAAATCGAAGGCGTTCCGGTTCACCTGCCAGGCGGCCGAGACGCCGATGTTGAAGCGGTGGCTGACGGCGCCCTTCAGATTGACGCGAAGGCCCGCTTCCAGCGCCTCGTTATTGTCTGTGCGGGGGACATAGAGCGCGTTGCCGTTCGCGTCGCCGGTGGTGGCGTCCAGCACGGTGAGGCCGCCGTAGATGCCGTCTTCCGAACCGTCGCGCGCGCCCGCCGTGAGGTAGAAGAGGGCGTTGTCGGCCAGGTCCTGCTCCAGCCGCAGGATGCCGAACACATCGCGCAGGTCGGTGTAGGTCCAGGGTTGGGCGAAGTTGGCGCTGGCGGCCGGCGGGGCCGGGATGGCCGTGGTGCCGATGGTCGCCTTGTGGCGCAGCCCGCGCACCTCGACCTTCTGGTAGCCGAGATCGAGTGACAGGCGGGTGGATTCGCCCTGCCAGTCCAGCGCGCCGCCCAGTACGGCGGAGCGGCGGAACTCTCCGTCGACGGAGACATCGCCGCTGCGGAACGCGCCGTTCACGCGCACACCGAAGGCATCGTTGCCGCCGAACCGGCGCGAGACATCGAAGCTGCCGCCGAAATGGCTGCCGGACGTGTAGCCGAGAGTGGCGCGGGTGAGCGGATCGGCGCCTGCGCGCTTCAGCTGCAGGTTCACGCCGCCGCCGATGCCGGAGCCGCCGGGCGCCGCACCGAACAGGAAGGCCGATGCGCCGTTCAGCACCTGCACGCTTTCGAACAGCTCGGGCGCGACCAGCTGGCGCGGGGTGATGCCGAACAGGCCGTTCAGGCGGACATCATCGCCATAGAGCTGGAAGCCGCGGATCACGTACTGTTCGGCCGCGTTGCCGAAGCCATAGCTGGTGCGGACCGTGGGATCATTTTCCAGCACCTGCCCGATCGTCTGCGGCTGCTGGTTCAGGATCAGCGCCTCGTTGTAGGAGCGGACGGAGAAGGGCGCGTCCGCCATGCGGCCGAGGGCGCCGAGATCGCCCCCGGACGTCACTTCGGTGGCGTTTCGGCGCTGGGCGGTGACGATGATGTCGTCTGCCTGCGCGAGGGCGGGGGCGGCGACGGCCATGAGGGCGGTTGCGGCGAGGAGCCGGGACATGGTCATGATCTGGGGGTTCCACCTGGATTGGGGGCAGAGGCCCGTTTCGCCCGGAGCCAGGAGCGGACGAGAACGGCAAGGGGAAGGCCGGCCAGAAGGCAGGCGGCGAAATTGCGGACGCCGTCGCCGGTGAGCCCGACGATCAGCCCGGCGACGGACAGCAACGCGAGCGCGAGCGGCCAGCCGAGGATGGCGCGGGTGGGCTGCGCGGGCAGGCGGCTCATGCCGGCGCCCCCTGGGCGGCGAAGCCCAGCCGGTTGCGGCGCTGCCACCACAGCACCAGCCCGGACGCCAGCACCCAGATGGTGGCGATGTCGAGCAGCGCCCACAGGATCTTGAGGCCAATCCCGCCATAGTCCCCGAAGTGGAGCGGCTTCGACAGCATCAGCGCCTGGTTGAGAGCGGGCATCCGCCGCATGTCCGTCAGTTCGCCGGTTTCGGCATCCACCAGCGCGGGCGTCAGGATATGGCTGGTGAGCGGGGTGCCGCCCTGGAAGAAGATGGCGTGGTGGCGGGGGCTGCTCCACGCGCCGCCGGGAAATGCGATGAACTGCGGCGACAGGCCGGGGGCGGCCGCCTGCGCGGCGGCCATCGCGGCGTCGATCGAGCCGTAGCGGGCGGGATCGAGCGGGGGGTCGCCTGCGCGGGCCGCCACCATGCGGGCCAGCTCGCCTTCGCGCCAGTGATCCGTCAGCGGATCGCCGAAGGCGTTGATCACGCCCGTCAGCCCCACCACCAGCGCCCAGCCCAGCGTGACGATGCCGGCCAGATTGTGCCAGTCCAGCCAGCGCACGCGGGGGCTGGCTTCAAGGCGCAGCGTGCCGAAGGCGAGGTGGCGCATGAAGGGCAGGTAGAGAACCACGCCCGAGACGATGGCGGCCGCGAAGGCGAGGCCCATCAGGCCGAGGAAGTACATGCCCCACGGCCCCAGGAACATGTCGACATGAAGCTGGAGGAGGACATGCATCACCCCTTCCTCGACCACTTCGCCCAGATCCGCGCCCGTCTGCCGGTTGAAGGAATAAAGGCGCATCGCCCCGGCCGGTGCATCGGGCGCGGGGCCGACGGTGACGGTGATCAGCGGGCTTTCCTGGCTGAAGCCGATGAACAGCGGCACGCCGCCGCCGTTCAGCGCCACCGCCTGCCGGACGATGCCGTCCAGCGGCAGGCCTTCGCGGGCGGAGGCGGGGCCGGGAATGGCCGCCTCGGTCAGTTCGCCCGACAGCGCCTCGATCTCGTCGTGGAAGATGAGCGGCAGGCCCGTCAGGCACAGCATCAGCAGGAACAGGGTGGAGACGAGGCCGGTCCATTTGTGCACGGCCATCCATGCCCGCAGCGTGCGCGCGGACAGATGCGGATGGGGCTGGGAAACGGCCTGCGCCATGAGGGGCGGCGCTAGTGGGTTGCGGCGCGCCCGTCAATGATAGTCATTCGCAACTTATCGCCCCTGCGGCGACTTGTCAGGCGAAGGCGGCTTCCAGAATGCGGTCATAGATGCGGGCGAGGGCCTCGATGTCGGCGACGGCAGCAAGCTCGTCCACCTTGTGCATGGACTGGCCGGGCAGGCCGAATTCGACCACGGGGCACAGACGGCGGATGAAGCGCGCGTCGGAGGTGCCGCCGGTGGTGCTGAGATCGGGCGTGCGGCCCGTCTCTGCCTCGACGGCCTTCGACACCAGGGTGGACAGCGGACCGGGTTCGGTGAGGAAGGCTTCGCCCGAGATGCGGATGACGACATCGGCCGACGGGGCGTGCGCGGCGACCGTCTCGCGGATCCAGGCGGCGAGGTCTTCGCCCCGGTGGCTGTCGTTGAAGCGGATGTTCAGCCGGGCCTTTGCCTGGGCGGGGATCACGTTGGTGGCCGGGTTGCCCACTTCCATGTCGGTGATTTCGAGGTTGGACGGGGTGAACCAGTCCGTGCCGGAATCGAGGTGGCGCGCCTGAAGCGCCGCCAGAATGGGGATGAGGCGGCGGATCGGGTTGTCGGCCCTGTCGGGGTAGGCGACATGGCCCTGCGCGCCGTTCACGGTGATCCAGGCGTTCAGGCTGCCGCGCCGGCCGATCTTCATCATGTCGCCCAGTTTCTGCGCGGAAGTCGGCTCTCCCACGAGGCAGGCGTGCGGGCGGTGGCCGTTTTCCTCCATCCAGCGCAGCAGTTCATCGGTTCCGTGGGTGGCGGGGCCCTCCTCGTCTCCGGTGATGAGGAAGCTGAGGGTGCCCGGCGCGCCGCGGCGCACATGGGCCGCCGCCGCCGAGACCATGGCGGCCAGCGCCCCCTTCATGTCGGCGGCGCCGCGCCCGACGAGCAGGCCGTTCTGGATCTCGCCCGCATAGGGATCGACGGACCAGCCCGCGCCTTCCGGCACGACATCGGTGTGGCCGGCAAAGGCGAAATGCGGGCCGCCGCTGCCGATGGTGGCGAACAGATTTTCAACCGGGCCGTCCGGCGCCTCCCCGAAGCGGAGGCGATGGCAGGCAAAGCCCAGCGACTCGAGCGCCGAAGCCAGCACGCCGATCGCCCCCGCATCCGCAGGCGTGACGGACGGGCAGCGGACAAGGGCCTGGGCCAGCGCGATCGGATCCATGCCGCCCTGCTGGCAGCTTGATGGCGGCGGGGCAAGCGGGCAGCATGGCGCCATGCCCAAGATCGACATTCCGGCGCTGCCCGTGCGCACCGAATCCAGCTACCCGCCGCCGCACGACCTGCCGATCGCCGGCCGCCGGGCGGGGACGGAGGTGGCCCGCTCCGGCGGCCTCGCCGGCTTCGGGGCCTGGCGCGTCACCGTGGAACCCGGCGGCTGGTCGAGCCAGCGCCACTGGCACAGCCATGAGGACGAACTGGTGGTGATGCTGTCGGGCGAACTGATGCTGGTGGAAGAAGGTGTCGAAACGCCGATGACGACAGGCGACATGGCCGTCTTTCCGGCCGGCAACGCCAACGGTCACCACCTGGTGAACCGAACCGACAAGCCGGCAACCTTCCTGGCCGTCGGCACCGACCGGCCCGACGAGGATGTGTGCACCTACCCCGACATCGGAATGGAATGGCGGCCGGGCGCGGGGTATGTCTTTCCGGGC
>NZ_JAYRCW010000081.1:0-11674 GCF_041909755.1 Sandaracinobacter sp. | reverse complement strand
AACGCCAGCGTCGGCGCCGCCACGCCCCAGCTGTTCCTGCACGGCCCCGGCCTCGCCATGCTCCTCGTCGGCAGCGCCGCCGGCGCGCTGCTGGCGCTCGCCTTCTTCGCGATCACCGTCGTCAGCCTGCCGATGCTGGTGGACCGGCGGGTGGATTTCATCACCGCCATCATCGTCAGCCTGGGCGTCGTCCGCTCGAACACGGCCGTGATGATCACATGGGCGCTGCTGGTCGCAACGCTGCTGTTCCTCGCCATGCTGCCGATGTTCCTGGGCCTGCTGCTGATCCTGCCGCTGCTCGGCCACGCCACCTGGCACCTCTACCGCAGGGCAGTCACTCCATCCGGCCTCGGCTAGCGATTGGCGGGCGCCTGCGGCTCAGGCCGCGGCAGAGGCAGCCGGCTTCAGCCAGGGCAGGATCATCGGCACCCGGGCGGCATAGCCGTCATAATCGGGGAAGGCCGCGCGCAGCACCCGCTCCTCATGCTGCATCCGGCGGAACTGGAAGCCGAAATGCACGGCCCCCACCATCACGGCCCAGGGGTTCCAGTGTGCCAGGATCATCCCCACCGTCACCAGCCCCTCGAACAGGTACAGCGGATGCCGCACCAGGCCATAGGGCCCGCCCGTCACCAGCTCCCGCGCGGCGGCCATCACGGCAAAGCTGCGGCCCAGGAAATGCAGGCTCCACAGCGAACCGGCGATCCCGGCGATCATCAGCAGGTTCGAAACCGAAAGCACCAGCGATCCCGGCGCGCCATTGGGCACCCACAGCAGCAGGATCAGCGTGAAGGTGCCCGCAATCGCCACCGCCCGCGGCTCCCAGCCGGATGCGGCGGTGCGCGGCGGCAGCCGCCGGATCGTCAGCGAAATCACCATCGCCACGAACAACAGGCTCAGCGACTGGTTGATCAGGTCCACAACCAGCCCATCGGGCCGATCCGGCTGGGACAGCAGCGTCCTCAAGCCCAGGATCTTGCCCAGCAGCACCCAGCCAAAGCTGAGCAGCAGAAGCGACTTGCCGATAAGGTCTTCAGTACGCGCGTTCATCTCGCCGGATACCCCTTTCGCGAAAACAGCCCCAGGAACGGCCAGGCCAGCTGGCGGATATAATCGGGCGGCACCGGATCGCTGGTGCCGTAGCGGGCCGGAAACGGCGCCGGCAGCCGAAGCGTTCCGAACAGCCGGTCCCAGATCAGCGTCTGGCCGCCGAAATTCCGGTCAAACGCCGCATGTTCGGCGGCATGGTGCCAATGGTGAAAATGGGGGGAGGCGACCAGCCACTCCAGCGGCCCCAGCCGCAGCCGCGTGTTGGCGTGCAGCAGATGGGAATGCACGAAATAGATCAGCGCATGCAGCGCGATCACGTCCGTCGAAAAGCCCAGCGCGAACAGCGGCAGCAGCGAAAGCGAGCTGCTGGCCAGCTGGTCAACCGGATGCACCCGGTGCGCCGCCAGCCAGTCCAGATCCTCGATCGAATGATGAATGGCGTGGAACCGCCACAGGAAGGGCACGCTGTGGAACAGCCGGTGGTGCACATAAAAGCCCAGGTCCGCGATCAGGATGGCGATCGGCAGCTGAACCCAGATCGGCAACCCGCCCACCTGCGCCTGCAGCGTATCGGGAACCGTGCGGTCGATCACCGCCAGCGCCAGCGCCAGAAGGCCCAGGAACAGGAAACGGATCAGCAGGCCGTTCGCCAGCAGATAGACGCTGTCGGTCACCCAGTGGCGACGGAAGATTCCCTGTTCCGGCCGGTTCGGCAGCAGCCGTTCCAGCGGAATGAAAATCAGCAGCAAGACGAGAATTTGCCGCCAGTCCATGTGAAGCAACCCAGCCCTTTTTCTTTTGTTCTTGTGGGTTGGTTAACATCCTTCAACCAACACGGCAATATCAATCGACATCGGCCGTAAGGGCATTCACGGCCCGAAGGTGAAGGATTGTAGCCCCGCCGGGGCCGGGTCAGGCTTCGCCGGCGATGGCCGCCAGCTGCTTGCGCACGCCCGTCAGCCATTCGCGCAGGGTCTTGATCCAGCCCTGCAGCTTCTTCAGCAGGTCGCCCGATGTCAGCGTCGCGCCGCGCAGGTCGGCGACCGCCACATAGCGGTCCAGCTGCTCAAGCAGGCTGTCCAGCAGGTCCAGCTGGCGCGACGTCGCCCAAAGGGCGCTGTCCTCGAACCCGTTGTCGCGCAGGGTTTCCAGCGCAGACAGGATATGCGCCGTCAGCCGCTGCAGCCGCGCCTGCACGCCATCCACATCGTCGAACAGCCCAAATTGGCCGGAAAGCCCCTGGAAGCTTTCCAGTTCCGTCTTGATCACCTTTTCCAGAACCCGGGAAAAACCCAGGAAATCCGCCGACACCACCTCAAGCGCCCGAACGCCGTCATTGCTCATGCATTGCCTCCATCCCGGCAACGCCTAGCGGAAGATCGGTCAGGCGGAAACAGCCTCGGGCAGGATCCGCAGCACAACGATCCCGTCACCGTCGAGCTCGTAATAGATCATGTGCTTGCGGAAGGGCAGGCTGCGGGTCCGCTCGTCGATCTGGGTTTCCGCCCGGCCGTTCATCGGAAAGCGCGCCAGCTGTTCCAGCGCTTCCTTCAGCCCCTCGCAATAGCTGCGCGCCGCATCTTCGCCGAAGAAGCGGAATTCATGCGCCACATGGGCGAAAATCTCGGAAAGATCCTTTTCCGCCCGGATCGTGAGCTTCAGCACATTCATGCGGCACGCGGCTGCCGCATCTGCAGCGCACGGGACAGGATCCCATCGAGGGACGCATAGGAGGCGCCGCTCGCCCGCCCTTCGCGGATCGCATCGCGGATGCGGTCCCGGCCCGGCCGCGGCATGTCGGTCAGCAGCCTTTCCAGCAGGCCATCGGGCGCTTCCATCGATACGCCGGATGCGCGGGCTTCCTGGATGGCCTTGCGGCGCAGCCGCAGCCGATCCGTCCGGATCCGGTCTTCCGCAACCAGCTGAGCCAGATAGGCATGAACATTGACAGCCCGGCCGCAATCGACCTGCTGTTCGGCCCAACCGATCAAATGTTCTGGCAGCGGCAAATTGCCCATGGTCCGAACCCCTTGGCTCACAATGTGAGCAAGCGACTCGCAAAGTCAACGGCGGCGCAGGTGCAATTAACCACATAATGCTGCAGCGCCGCATGAACATCAGCCGCGGTAACCAATATTGTCGGGAAAGACTTGAACTCGGGCGTGGATCGGGCCACGCGGCGAACATGAAAAGACCGTTCCTGTCCGCGCTTCTCCCGATGCTCCTGGTTGCCGCGGTTCCCGCCGGACCGGCGCTGGCGCAACCCGCCCAGCCCCTTTCGCTGGACCGGCTGTTCGCCAATCCGCCCCTCCTTGGCACCCCGCCGCGGGCGCTGACCATCGCACCCGATGGCCGCCACATCGCCTGGCTGCAGCCCCGCGCCGACGACCAGCTCCGCTATGACCTGTGGGTGGAGGAGGTATCGTCCGGCGCCCGCCGCATGGCGGTGGACAGCCTCGCCCTGTCCGGCGGGCCGGCGAACCTGTCCGAAGCGGAGCTGATGCGCCGCGAGCGTGCGCGGCTGGCATCGGTGCGCGGCATCGTGGACTATCACTGGTCGCCGGACGGGCGGGCGCTGCTGGTGCCGCTGGACGGCGATATCTGGATGGCGCCGCTGGCCGGCGCACCAAAGCGGCTGACCGACACCGACGCGACGGAGATCGACGCGAAGCTGAGCCCGAAGGGCAGCCGGGCCAGTTTCGTCCGCGATCAGAACCTGTTCGTCGTCGATCCGGTGACGGGCCGCGAACAGGCGCTGACGACGGGCGGCGGCGGCCTTGTCAGCTATGGCGTCGCGGAATTCGTGGCGCAGGAGGAAATGGGCCGGATGACGGGCCAATGGTGGGCGCCGGATGACCGCCGCATCGCCGTGGCCCGTGTGGATGAAACCCCGGTGAAGGTGGCCGTGCGGGCCGCCATCGGATCCAGCGGAACCCAGGTGACCGAACAGCGATATCCCTTCGCCGGAACGCCCAACGCACTGGTTTCCTTGGAAATCCACAGTATTTCGGGCGATGCGCCGGTGCAGGTGGATCTGGGCCCGGACCGCGACATCTATCTGGCCCGCGTCAACTGGCTGAACCCGGATCAGCTGATCGTCCAGCGCCAGACCCGCGATCAGAAGCGGCTGGACCTGCTGCTTGTGGAGGCCGCCACCGGCAAATCCCGCGTGCTGCTGACGGAAACATCCGCCACCTGGATCAACCTGCACGACAGCCTGAAGCCGCTGGCAGACGGCAAGCGTTTCCTCTGGGCCTCGGAACGAAGCGGCTTCCGCCATCTCTATCTGTGGGACGGCACGACGCTTTCGCCCGTCACCAGCGGGCAATGGCCGGTCGATGAACTGCTGGCGGTGGACGAAGCGGCGGGCACCATCCTGTTCACCGGCTTCCGCGAAACGCCGATGGAAAAGGCGCTGTATCGCACGCGCCTGACCGGCGGCGCGGTGGCGCGGCTGACGGCGCCGGGCGGCTGGACGGAGAGCGTCGCGGACAAGAGCGGCTCGGCCCTGCTGCTGACGGGCTCGACCCCGGCGCAACCCGCCACTGTCGTCCTGGCCACCACCGCCGGCGGGCCGCTGGAGATCCGCCGGCAGGTGAGCCGGGCCGATTTCCCCTATGCCGCCAGCCTTTCGGCCCATGCCGCGCCCCGCTACGGCACGCTGAAGGCCGCCGACGGCAAGACGGACATCCATTATGCCCTGACGATGCCGCCCGGCCTGAAGCCCGGCGAGCGGGCGCCCGTGTTCTTCGAAATCTATGCCGGCCCCGGCGTGCGGCGCGTGCGCCATGCCTTTGGCACGATGCTGCACCAGTATCTGCTGCAACAGGGCTGGGCGGTCTTTCAGGTGGAAGGGCGGGGCACCCCCGATCGCGGCACCGCCTTCGAAGCGCCGATCCATCTGAGGCTCGGCTTCCCGGAAGTGGACGACCAGATGGCTGCGCTCGGCTGGCTGAAGGCGCAGCCGGGGATCGATCCCGGCCGGGTGGCGATCTATGGCTGGTCCTATGGCGGCTATATGGTGCAGCGGCTGCTGACGAAGCATCCAGGCGCCTTCGCGGCAGGCGTTTCAGGCGCCCCGGTGACGGACTGGCGGCTGTATGACACCCATTATACCGAGCGCTACCTTGGCAATCCGGCCACGGATCCCGCCCCCTATGAGGCGGGCGACGTGACAAGGGATGCAGCCGCGCTGGCCGATCCGCTGCTGATCATCCACGGCCTTGCCGACGACAATGTGGTGTTCGACCATTCCGCCCGGGTAATGGCCGCCTATCAGAAGGCGGGCCGGCCGTTCGAAACCATGGTCTATCCCGGCCAGACCCATGCAATCCGCGATCCCGCCCTGCAACAGCATCTGTGGCGGACGATCCTGACGTTCCTGGACCGCGAGGTGAAGGCGAAGGGCCGCTGACGGCCCTTCGCTTCGCCGGAAGCCTCTGATGTCAGGCGCTGTGCGCCTTTAGGGCTTCCACCAGCTTCGCTTCCTGTTCGTTCGACAGCGACGTGTTGAGGACGCGCGGGTTCCACGGCTGGATCGCCTCCACCACCTTGTCCATCGTCACTTCCCGCACCAGCACGAACAGCGCGGACGAGTTGTTGGGGATCGTGTCCGACAGCTTCTTCACGAACTCGTCGTTCACGCCATAATCCATCAGGCTGCCCGATAGCGCGCCCGCCCCCACGCCCGTTGCCGCGCCGATCGCCATGCCCGCCAGCGGGTTCAGGAACAGCAGCCCGACGAGCGCCCCCCAGAAGGCGCCCGAAAGCCCGCCCGAGGTGGCGCCCAGCGCGGTGAGGTTCAGCGCCTGCTTGATGTGCACCTTGCCGTCCGCATCGCGCTCCACGACGACGGCGTCTTCCAGATCGATCAGATGTTCGGCCTTCAGGCCGCGCACCTTGTTCAGCACCTCGTCTGCGGCAGTCATGCCGTCGAAGCCCAGAACCACCAATTGTCCCATGTCGCCTGCTCCTGTTTCGGGGGGTTTGAACCCCTGTGGCGCAATCCTGTTGCGGAACCATGATATAGCGCAAGGCGTCCGGTGCCTGGCCCGGCCAGATAGGGATCATAACAAGACCAACCCCGAAGGAGCTTCCCGATGCTGCTGCATGTCGACATCCCGACCGAGACCGATCTTCGCGCGCTGGCGGAGGCGCGGCATCCGGCGAGCGTCTCCATCTTCCTGCCGACGACGCCCGTTGCCGGGGAGATTTCCGGCGACCGCATCGATCTGAAGAATCTGGCGCACGAGGCGCTGGCCCAGCTGGAGGCATCCGGCGTGGCGAAGCGCGATCGCGAAGCGATCGGCGACCAGCTGGCCGAGCTGGTGGAGGATGATGATTTCTGGCGGTTCCAGGCGAACAGCCTTGCCGTCTATGCCACGCCGGACATGGTGCGGACCTATCGCGTGCCCAACGCGCTGACCCGCGCCTTCGACGTGGCGGATCGCTTCCACCTGAAGCCGCTGCTGCGGGCCGTGACCTTCGGGCAGGGGGCCTATGTGCTGGCGCTGTCGTTGGGCCATGTGCGGCTGCTGCAGCTGACGGCGGAACAGCCGGCGACCGAGGTGAAGCTGCACGGCCTGCCCAGAAGCGCAACCGACGCGCTGGGCGTTTCGTCGCTGGGCGTCGGCACCGAAAGCCGCCGCAGCGACACTGCCGCCGGGCAGCGGGCGCGGCTGGTGCAGTTCTGCCGGATCGTGGACCGGGCGCTGCGGCCCTATCTGGCGGGCAAGCATGTGCCGCTGTTCCTGGCGGCCGACACGGCGATCGGCGCCATCTATCGCAGCGTTTCCAGCTATCCGCACCTCGCGCCCTTCGGCATCGACAAGACGCCGGAATCGCTGAGCGACAGCGGGATTTCCGAAGAAGCCCGGCGCCTGCTGGACCGGCTGCATGCGGAGGAAGTGGCAGCGCTGAAGGCCGAATTCGCGGATCGCAAGGGCAGCGGCCGCGCAACGGCCGATATCGACCAGGCCGCGCGCGCCGCGACCCAGGGCGCGGTGCAGACGTTGCTGGTGGATATCGACCGGATCGTGCCGGGCTTCGTGGACGATGAGACCGGCGCCGTGACCTTCGCGGACGCCAACGACGCCGCCGCCTATGGCGTGGTGGACGAGGTGGCGCGGCGGGCGCTGCAATCCGGCGCGCGGGTGATGGCAGTGCGGGCAGCCGATCTGCCGACGGACAGCCCCGTCGCCGCGATCCTGCGCTGGGCGGCTTGACCCTGCCGGCCTGATCCGTTCGGGGCGCGGGCCGCAACCGGCTTGCGCCCCGGCGGCTTCGGCCTACGATGGGCCGAAACAGCAAGAGGGCACCGCGCAATGAACTGGCAGATCAGGACGGTGATGGCGGGCGTGCTGGCCGCCATCGGGCTTTACGTGACGTTCAACCCGGTTTCGATCACCACCCTTGTCGCCGGGATCATCCCCTGGCTGCTGGTGGGGGCGGGCGCCATCTATCTGCTGGGGGTGCTGCTGCGCAAACGGGTGCGGCCGCTGACGATGATCCTGCCGGGGCTGGTGGGTGTGTTCCTGGTCTATGCCGGGCTGAGCCTGAAGTTCGGCGACCCGCGCGCAGTGGGGCCGGTGGGGCTGCCCTTCCTGTTCGCGCTGCTGCTGATCGGCGGCGGGCTTGCGAAGCTGCTGAGCGTGCCGGGCTATCGCAAATCCCGCTATTTCCTGTTGCTGCTGGGTTCCGGCGTGATTTCCGTGGTGCTGGGGCTGATCACCCTGTTCAACTGGGCGGATGTGTCCGCCGGGTTCCTGGGCGTGGTGCTGGGGCTGGAACTGATCGCGGATGCCGCCTTCCTGACCGGCCTTGCCCTGCGCGAGCGGGACAAGGAGGACGCGAAGGAAGCGCTGGGGCTCTAGCGATAGCTGGGTTTGCGCTTTTCCAGGAAGGCGGCGACGCCTTCCGCGAAATTCTCGTCGCGCGCGGTCAGCACCTGGTTCCTGTCTTCCATGGCGATCACGGCTTCCAGCCCGCCCGCGTCGATCGAATGGTTCAGCGCATCCTTGGTGAGGCGCAGGCCCAGCGGGCTGGCGTGAAGCATTTCCTCTGCCAGCGCGCGGCCCTCAGCGGCGAGATCGCCCGGATCCACCACGGCTGAGGCGAGGCCCAGTTGTTGCGCGCGGTCCGGCGTGAAGAAGCGGCCTGTCAGCATATATTCGGCCGCGACCGACGAACCGACCATGCGGGGCAGGAAATAGGACACCCCGATGTCGCACGCGGACAGGCCGATGCGGATGAAGGCGGCGTTCATCTTCGCCGTGGGCGTCAGGATGCGGACATCAGAGGCGAGCGCGACGGCAAATCCGCCGCCGGAGGCCGGGCCGTTCACCAGGGCGATGATCGGCTGCGGGCAGCGGCGCATGGCGATCACGATTTCCGCGATCCGGCGCTGGCCATCCAGCCCCTCGCCCGTGCTGCTGCGCGATTCGCCCGTGTTCCAGTTCCTGAGATCCAGCCCGGCGCAGAAGGCGCGGCCGGCCCCGGTGAGGACCACGACGCGCACGTCCCGCCGCCAGTAGAGCCCCGTGAACAGGTCGCGCAGGCCGTTCACCAGCGCATTGTCCATCGCGTTCAGGCTTTCGGGCCGGTTCAGCGTGACGAACAGGATATCGCCTTCGCGGCGGGTGAGGATCGGGCCCTCGGTCAGGTCGGCGGTCATGGATCGGTCTCCCTCTGCGGGTTGAGGGATAGGCCGGGCCGCTCGTCTTGAAACCCCGCGAAGGGGAGAGGCTGTCAGCTTTGGCCGGCGGCCATCAGCACCGCCATCAGCCGCTCCATGCCGGCCTGGTCCTCGGCGGTGAAGCGGTTGGGGGTGGGGCTGTCCAGATCGAGGACGCCGATGATGTGGCCGTCGCGGCGGAGCGGGACGACCAGTTCCGAGCGGGAGGCGGCATCGCAGGCGATGTGGCCGGGAAAGGCATGGACATCCGGCACCAGCAGGGATTCCCCGCGCACGACGGCCGCGCCGCACACGCCCTTGCCGGGCGCGATCCGGGCGCAGGCGGGTTTGCCCTGGAAGGGGCCGACGACGAGATCGCCGCTTTCGGGTTCCAGATAGTAGAAGCCCGCCCAGTTCAGATCGGGCATCTGATCGAAGATTAGGGCCGCACAGTTGGCGGCGTTCGCCAGCGCGTTGCGTTCACCGGCGATGAGCGCGGAGAGCTGGGCTTGCAGCTCTGCATGAAAGGCGGGGCCGGACAGGGCGGCGAGGTCGGGGGCGTGATACATGTTGCGGATTCCAGAAGGGGGCAGGGGGCGTCATGTTCGAACCCGCAAGGGTTCGCAAGCGCGACTGCGCGCCGCCGCCTGTGCGGCGCCCCCGCGGAGGGCTTCGCCCGCGAGCGCGAACAACTGGCGGTGGAAGCAGTCTGCCGCGAACCGGTCTCTTCCCAGATATTCCCTGTTATTGCCTTGAAAACAGGGAAATTTCGCATTTCTCGCCCCTTGCGCGGCCCTAAGTCACAGGTAAGTGAATGATATTGCGCGGTTTCATCCGATGTCCCAGTCAAACAGGAACAGGGAATTCTGTCGCGCGTAACAGGGAACCTGTTCGGCAGTATCAGGGAACGCAGCCGCGAAGTTCAGGGGAAGCTGAAGGCCGGCGCGGCGCGGATGATGAGACCGGGCGGACCACGCATCTCTCAGCTGGCCTCATCAGAGGCCCCCGAGAGCAGCACGTCCAACATGGCGACAATCTTTAATAACTTGAAGCGCATGGCTCCCAGTTCCATGGCCAGCATCGCGTTCTGCCGACCGGACGCCTGCAGAAGGCAACCCAGCACGCCGTCTGAATGTCTCATCAGCGCAACCAGGTGAGCAGCTGAGGGCGCGTAACTGGCTGCCATCCAGTGCTTGACACTCCGTTCGCTCGCGCCTGTCCATCGCATTGCAGTCTTCGCAGCCTGATGGGTTGGCCCCAGGTCGTCTCGCAAAGCATCAGCCAGAAGCTTAGCGAGAGCCAGGTCTGCTGTGCTCGGGTGCAACTTCTTGCCCTTTTTCGGCAACATCTTCCGCTCCCTTCACCCCTATGGTTCGTCACGATGGGACGTCCGACTCAGAGCTTTGGACTTAAAGAGGGTGTCGTCGTGACGGCCGTTTGGCGGCTTCACAAAGGGGCATGGTGATTTGCAGACTTGGGAAAGGGATTCGGGTCTGAAACCTTTGGCGGTTCGAGCGGCCGAGTACGTTCGCATGTCGACCGACCACCAGCGTTATTCAACTGAGAACCAGGCGGAAGCCATTCGCAGTTATGCAGCATCCCGCGGGTTCGAGATTGTCAGGACCTATGCTGATCAGGGCAAGAGCGGCCTCAGCATCGATGGCCGCGACGCTCTCAAGAAACTCATCGATGACGTCATGTCAGGCGCCACGGATTTCCAAGCAATTCTGGTCTATGACGTCAGCCGTTGGGGCCGGTTCCAGGACGCCGATGAGAGCGCCTACTATGAGTATGTTTGCCGACGGGCGGGCATAGCGGTTCACTATTGCGCGGAGCAGTTCGAGAATGACGGCAGCCCGATCTCGACCATCGTCAAGGGCGTCAAGCGGGCGATGGCTGGTGAATACAGCCGGGAGCTATCTACCAAGGTCTTCGCCGGGCAATGCCGGCTGATCGAGCTTGGGTATCGACAGGGTGGCCCCGCCGGTTTTGGCTTGCGACGGGTTCTGGTGGACCAGAACGGCGCCATCAAGGGCGAGCTCCAGCATGGCGAGCAGAAGAGCATTCAAACGGACCGGGTTGTTCTGGCGCCCGGCCCGGATGCAGAGATTGCCGTCGTCCGGGAAATCTATCGGAGTTTTGTCACCGATCGCAGGACCGAACGCGAAATTGCCGACATCTTGAATGCCCGTCGTATCCCGACCGATCTCGGCCGATCCTGGACCCGTGGAACAGTTCATCAGATCCTCATCAACGAGAAGTACATCGGCAACAACGTCTGGAACCGCAGCTCGTGCAAGCTGAAGCGCAGGCGCGTCCGCAATGATCCTTCGATGTGGATCCGGTCCAACCAAGCCTTCTCCGGTATTGTTGATGCTGGCCTATTCGAGGCCGCGCAGGCGATCATTCGGGAACGCGCCGTTCGCTTGTCGGATGAAGAGATGCTGGAGCAGCTTGGCCAGCTTTTCCGGCATCAGGGTTCGCTCTCTGGCATTATCATTGACGAAGCAGACGAGCTTCCCTCGAGCAGCAGTTATCGGTCCAGGTTCGGCAGCCTGCTGCGCGCCTACAGCCTGGTGGGCTACAGCCCGCTTCGGGACTATCGGTTCATCGAGATCAACCGTGCACTTCGGCGCCTATACCCCGAAGTTGTCGACGGGGTGTTGGCGGGGTTCGAGGCGGCAGGTGCCCACGTCTCACGGGGTGGGCCTGACCTGCTCACCATCAATGATGAATTCACAGTGTCGGTTGTCATCGTCCGGGCCCGGCGTACCAGCGGCGGCAATGTCAGATGGCGGCTAAGGTTCGACACAGGGTTGCAACCAGATATCACCGTGGCTGTGCGCATGGACACCGCCAACCGCCGCCCGTTCGACTATTACCTGTTCCCTCGGATTGACCGCTTGAGTGCCGAAGTGAGCATGTCTGAAGACAATGGGCTCGTGCTTGATG
>NZ_JAYRCW010000080.1:0-11689 GCF_041909755.1 Sandaracinobacter sp. | reverse complement strand
TGGCATTGTCGAAGGCGAGCGGGCCGTCCAGCAGCGCTCCGGTAATCTGGCCGCGATCGGCCATCTTGCAGAGCGCTGCGGCTTCCAGTGTCGTCGGCATCGCGGGATTCACCGTTTCCACGGCCGACAGGATCGCCACCTTCGGCTGCGGGTTCCCCAGCACATGCGCAAGGTCGATGGCGTTGCGGATAATGTCCGCCTTCTCTTCCAGCGTGGGGGTGATGTTGATGGCGGCATCGGTGATGATCAGCGGATCCGGATGCCCCGGCACATCCATCACATAGGCGTGGCTGATCCGGCGCTCGGTGCGAAGCCCGCCGGCACGCGAGATGACGGCGCTCATCAGCTCGTCGGTGTGGAGCGACCCCTTCATCAGCAGCGCCGCTTCGCCGGAGCGCACCAGCTCGACGGCCCGGGCAGCGGATTCATGGCTGTGTACAGTCGCCAGAATGCGGAACGGCGAGATGTCCTTGCCGGCCTCTTCGGCGGCCTGCCGGATGCGCGCTTCCGGCCCCACCAGTATCGGTTCGATCAGGCCGGCCTCGGCCGCCTCGACGCAGGCGGCCAGCGCGGCCGCGGAACAGGGATGGGCGACAGCCGTTCTGGCCGCACCGCCCTTTGCGGCATCCATGAGCCTTGAGTAACCGTCATGCTCGGACAAGCGGATATCGGGCAGCGCCAGGCGCGGGCGGCAGACCTTCTCACTGGGCGCCTTCACCTCGGCCACGCCCGAGATGACCGTTTCGCCCTGCTGATTGGTGCACAGGCAATCGAGGATCAGTTTGTGCTTCCCGGCGAGCTTCTCCCTGACGGTGACGGTGGCTGTGATCACATCGCCGATGCCGACGGGCCGCTCGAAACGGAGCGACTGGGCAAGATAGATGGTTCCGGGCCCCGGCAATTCGGTGCCCAGCACGGCAGAAATCAGCCCCCCACCCCACATGCCGTGCGCGATCACACGGCGGAAACTGTCGCCCTGCGCATATTCCGCATCCAGATGCGCAGGGTTCACGTCGCCGGAAACCAGCGCAAACAACTGGATATCCTTGCGCGACAGCGTGCGGACCACGCTCGCGGTATCACCCACCTCGATTTCGTCGAAGGTGTGGTTCTCGATCATGCTGGTGTCGGCCATGGCTTACTTCTCCAGGATATAATGGCCGGGCGCATCGGCGATCGGCGGATACCCCTTGTCCGGCGCGCCGACCGAGGGCGGCGGCACCGGCTTTCCGGACCGACTGTCCAGCCAATGCGCCCATTCGGTCCACCAGGAACCTTCCGCCTTGGTAGCGCGTTCCAGCCACTCCTCGCCCTCGTAGGAATGTCCGTCCACCTCACGCATCAGCACCCGGTAATAGCGGTTCCTGTGGCCTGGCTCCGAGACAATTCCAGCGTTGTGGCCGCCACTGGTCAGAACGAACGTTACTTCAGCTCCCGTGAGCAGATGGATTTTGTGAACGGATTTCCACGGTGCGACATGGTCTCGTTCCGTTCCCACCGCGAAGATGGGCGAGCGAATTGCGGTCAGGCTGATCGCGCGGCCGTCAACGCGATATTTCCCTTCCGCCAGATCGTCGTTCAGGAACAGCCGGGTCAGATATTCGCTGTGCATGGCATAGGGCATCCGCGTGCCATCCGCGTTCCAGGCCATCAGGTCGTTCATCGGTTCCCGTTCGCCCATCAGATAGGTTTCAAGGATGTGCGACCAGAGCAGATCGTTAGACCGTAGAATCTGGAAGGCGCCGCCCATCTGGCTGCTGTCGAGATAGCCCTTGCTCCACATCATGTTTTCCAGAACGTCGAGCTGGGCCTCGTCGATGAAAAGCCCCAGTTCGCCGGGCTCGCTGAACTCTGTCTGCGCGGCCATCAGGGTCATGCTCGCCAAACGATCATCCCCATCGCGCGCCATCGCGGCGGCCGCGATGGATAGCAACGTGCCGCCCAGGCAATAGCCGGCCGCATGCACCTTCGCGGCGCCGGTGATGCCCGTCACGGCGTCAAGCGCGGCCATCGCCCCCAGCCTGCGATAATCGTCGAGTGTCACGTCCCGGTCCGCGCTGTCGGGATTGTGCCAGGAGATCATGAACACCGTGTAGCCCTGCGCCGTCAGCCAGCGGACGAGGGAATTTTCGGGCGACAGATCAAGAATATAATATTTCATGATCCAGGCCGGAATGATCAGGACCGGCTCCGGGCGCACGGTTTCTGTCGTCGGCTCATACTGGATCAGCTCCATCAGTCGGTTCCGCCAGACGACCTTGCCCTTCGCGGTCGCAACCGTCTCCCCGACCTTGAATGCCTCCGTGCCGACGGGCGGCAGCCCGCGGAACTGGCGCTGCATGTCTTCAATCAGGTTGTTGAAGCCGTCCAAAAGGCATTTGCCGCTTGTTTCCATGATCTTGCGTTGCAGCACCGGATTGGTGGCAAGGAAGTTGGTCGGCGCGAGCACATCCAGCATCTGGCGCGTTGTGAATTCCATGATGTCTTCGTGGTGCTTGCTCACGCCACCGATGCCCGTCGTGGCGGCGTACCACCACTGCTGGTTCAGCAGAAAGGATTGCGCGATCAGATTGAACGGCTGTTGCTTCCAGGCCGGGTCGGAAAAGCGCCGGTCCTGCGGCAGCGGCTCAATGGCCGGCTCCGCATCCGGATCGCGCGTCTGGCGAGCGGCATAGTCGGCCAGACGCATATGTTTGCGCGCTGCCTTCGCACCAAGCTGCATCTGCTTGCCCGGCGCTCGGGCGAGATGAACCCCCCAATCCGTCGCAGCCAGCATCAGCGTGATGGGGGACAGGCCCCGCGTCGCGGCAGCGATGGTTGCCGCCGCCGAGCGATTCAGGGTTTCGGCGATTCCGTCGAGCGGATCGACGCCCTGTTGCTGAATTGTGCTCATCGAATTTCTGCTTCCTTCACTCGACATGACATTGTGAACCTTCCCGGTCCGCCTGATGACGGGGCAGTCCTATGTCGCCTGTCATGGCCGCTGCAGCGACGGGATTCCGCCCGCAAGCACATCCAGCACGCGCTCGATCTCGATGGACCGCGCCTGCTTGCTGTCTTCCAGATTGCCGACAATGGTGGTCCGCGCGAACGGCACCGTAACAAGCGCATCGAACAGAACGGACGCAACGGACTGAAGCCGATCCGGTTCATAATCCGCCAGCATCGGGTCGCGGGAGAGGACCGAGCGGAAGGCGCCGGCCCAATAGCTTGTCATGGCTTCGAACGCGCCGTCTTCAACGAGGCCTGGCTCAGCCCGCCTGATCTCCTGCGCCAGCTTCATGAATCCCAAGGCCCGGGCATTCAGGATGGCGTCGAGGATATTGTGGGCAAGCATGCCGATCTGCTGTCTGACACTTCCCCGGGGAAGCGGAATGTTGACGATCGCCCGATAGACATGCCGCTCGCGTTCCCGGACTGAGAGCAGCAGCCCCTTTTTGGACTGGTGGCGTTGATACAGGGTGCGCTTGCTCACCTGGGCGTCGGCCGCAATGGCATCCATGCTCGCGCCTTCGAAGCCATAGCGAAGGAAATGCTCAAGCGCGATGTCGAGAATGCGCTCACCGAGTTCGGCCGCAGCCTCGCGGGTGGGCCTTCCTCCCTTCGACGAGCGAATCTGTTCGACTGCATTCACCACCGTCATCCGAATGTCCTATCCATATTTCAAACTGTGGCGCGTGTTGGGTTGACCCATCCTTGATCTGTGTCAATAAATATACCGTAAAGTGTACATATTGTTCCATCATTGAGATTTGGCCCCGATTCACGAACCACATGGAGGGGCTGCCGAGTGAGATGGAAAGAGACAGCGACATGGCAGGGATAGCCCTGGTGACTGGCGGGACACGTGGGATCGGGGCAGCGATTGCCAAGGCGCTGCAGGCCGATGGATATCAGGTTGCGGCCGTTTATCATGGCAATGCCACCGCAGCGGCTGCTTTCAGCCAGGAATACGGCATCCGCACCTTCAAATGGGACGTTTCAGACGAAGCGGCCTGCCGCGCAGGTGTCGCGGATGTGGAGGCGACGCTGGGTCCGGTGTCGCTGCTGGTAAACAACGCCGGCATCACACGTGACATAATGTTTCACAAGATGTGTTGGGAGGACTGGCGGGCGGTTCTGTCCACGAACCTCGATTCCATGTTCGCGATGACGCGGCCGGTGATCGAAGGAATGCGCGAGCGCCGTTTCGGCCGCATCATCAATATTTCCTCCATCAACGGCCAGAAGGGGCAGATGGGCCAGGTCAATTACTCCGCTGCAAAGGCCGGCGTGATTGGTTTCACCAAGGCCCTGGCACTGGAAAACGCCGGGCGTGGCATCACGGTTAACGCCGTATGCCCGGGGTATGTGGATACCGAAATGGTTGCCGCCGTGCCCGAAGATGTAAAGGCAAAGATCATTTCCGGAATTCCCATCGGAAGGCTGGGTGCGCCGAACGAGATCGCATCCGCCGTTGCATGGCTCGCATCCCCGCAGTCCTCATTCTGCACAGGATCTGTTCTTACAGTGAATGGCGGGCAGTATATTGCGAATGGTTGAAATTATATTCTTATTACTATTGGAGATATTTGTATATATTTCGATATTTATTCCTCCATCGAAGGGATTTTTATTATGATTTATGGATTTGAACAATATGCCACTTTGGCGAATGCTAATCAGAATCTGATGCTCAAATTCGCGGGAATTTCGCGCGAAGCGGTCGCTCGGCAGGCAGAGATCGCAAAGAACAGCTTCGCGGCTTTCGGCGTGCAGGCAGCGGAACAGAAGCCTGGCACCGCAGTTTTTCCCGGTTTCGCCGGGTTGACGGATGTTCTGAAGGAAGCGGAGCAAAACCGCCAGACGTCGATCGCCGCCGTACAGAACGCAGTGGGCGAGTGGAGTGCGTGTGTGAACAGTGCGTTCCGGATTGGCGACGCGCAACAGCCCTTCGGCGACGTCTTTCAGGCATGGACGCAACAGTTCCTGACTGCGGTGGGTGTCGCCGCCCCGACGGATGCCGGTTCGGGTAAAAAGGCGAGCGGCGGCGCGGCCTGACCGAATTGAACTGTGGCCGCTCCCGACGTTCGGGCGCGGCCATTCCTTGAAGCTCTGGACTCAGGGGGCGACGTGCCTGCCACCGTATTTCCACTCCCCGGCCCGGTACGTCCGCCCGGGATTCGCGCCCATCGGCGCCGTATCTGCATGACGGCCCTGCTTCTCGGCGTGTCCGCATGCTCGTTCGCGCCGGAGCATGTCCGTCCGCCCCAGCCTGTGCCGCAGGCCTATGCCACCGCGACGCCGCCCGGGGACAGCATCGCAGACCTGGGATGGCGCGATTTCTTTCGCGAAGCGGAGCTGCAGCGGCTGATCGATCTGGCGTTGGCCAACAACCGCGATATTCGTGTTGCGACAACGCGCCTGGCAGAAGCACGCGCCGCATGGCGGATCGAAGGCGCCTCGCTCTATCCGCAGCTCGATGCCGTCGGCTCCGGCACCCGGGGCAAGACCCTGTTCAACCTCCCCGGCACCGGCGCGATCCCCGCGGATGTGAAGCAGGTGAGCGCCCAGTTGAGCGCCAGCTGGGAGATCGATTTCTGGGGACGCCTGCGCAATCTGCAGGACGCCGCCCGCTGGCAGTATCTGGCCACCGAAGAGGCGCGCCGCGCGGTGGGCACCGATCTCGTGGCGCAGGTGGCCAACGGCTATCTGCTGGAACGCCACTATGAAGAGCGTGCCGCGCTCGCCCGGCAGTCGATCAAGACCCGCGTGGAGGCGTTGCGTATCCTGCGGCGGCGTTACGAGGTGGGCTCGGGTTCGAAGCTGGAAATGACGCAGGCGCAGACGTTGCTTGCGCAGGCACAGACGACCCTGCAGAGCCTCGAGCAGGACCGCGCGGTCAACCGCAACGCGCTGGCTCTGCTGGTCGGTGCGCCGGTCGATATAGCACCCGGACATCTGTCATTGACAGACGTGCCGCAGAACCTCCTGCTTCCGGTGGGCTTGCCATCAGATTTGCTGACCCGCCGCCCCGATGTCATCGCGTCCGAGCATCAATTGCGCGCGGCCAGCGCCAATATCGGGGCTGCCCGCGCCGCCTTTTTCCCGAACATCAGGCTGACAGGCGCCTATGGCGCGATGAGCACCGAACTGGACGGCCTGTTCTCTGACGGCATCGAAGCCTGGACATTCACCCCGTCCATATCTCTGCCGCTGTTCAATGCCGGTCGGCTAAAGGGCAATCTGGGTGTCATGCGGGCTCGCCATGAGCGTGCGGTGGCCGAATATGAACGAACCGTGCAATCGGCTTTCCGCGACGTGTCAGACGCCCTCGTCCGGCGGCAGCAACTCCAACTTCAAATCCGTACCACGGGTGAATTGCTTGAGGCGTTGCGCGAACGGGCCCGTCTGGCCGAGTTGCGCTTCGATTATGGCCGCTCCGCCTATCTGGAGGTTCTGGATGCGCAGCGCGACCTGTTCGATGCCGAACAGGCAATGGTCCAGCTCCGCCGGGCCGAGCTGGCGAGCATCGTGGCGCTGTATGCGTCGCTGGGCGGCGGCTTCGCGCCCTCGCAGACTGATTTCAACAAGGCTCCGCAAGAGATGGACAAGGGACAAATTCCATGACGCAGGTGACCAGCAGGACCTGGCTTATCAGGGGCGGGATTGCCGCAGTGGCGGTGGCTGGCGGGCTCGTTCTGTGGCTCGCACTGAGAGACCCGGGCTTGCCCGAGGGCATCGTCGCTGCGAATGGCCGGATCGAGGCGGTTGAGATCGACATTTCGCCGCGAACGCCGGGCCGCGTCCTGGAGATTCTGGCGAACGAAGGACAGCTGGTGAAGGCCGGCGAGGTTATCGCCCGCATGGATACGGAAACACTGCGAGCACAGCTTTCGGAAGCGCAGGCAGGGCTCGCCCAGGCCCGCAATTCCATCACCATCTCGCAGACGCAGGTGAGCCAGCGCCAAAGCGAGCGCGCATCTGCACAGGCCATCGTTCGCCAGCGTGAAGCGGAATTGAACGCGGCACGGCTGCGGTTCTCCCGCTCCGAGACGTTGGCGCGCGAGGGTGCAACGCCGAAGCAGGAACGGGATGACAATCGCGCTGCTGTCGAGGGTGCGATGGCCACGCTGGAAGCGGCCCGTGCCCAGCTGGCCTCGGCCGAATCCGGCATCGCGTCTGCGCAAAGCCAAGTGATCGGCGCCCGTTCCAACGTGGACGCGGTCAGCGCGACGATCGAGCGGGTCGAGGCGGATATTCGCGACAGCGACCTGCGTGCGCCACGCTCCGGCCGCATCCAGTTCCGGGTAGCTCAGCCGGGTGAAGTTGTGGCCGGGGGTGGCCGCGTGGTGAATCTGGTCGACCTGTCGGACGTCTATATGACATTCTTTGTGCCCACGACGGATGCAGGGCGCCTGGGGATCGGCACCGAAGTCCGCCTGCTGCTGGATGCAATGCCCGATCAGGCCATCCCCGCGAAAATCAGCTTCGTATCCGACGTGGCCCAGTTCACCCCCAAGACAGTGGAGACCGAGAGAGAGCGCGAGAAGCTGATGTTCCGCGTGCGGGCCCGGATCGAGCCGGCCCTGCTGGAGCGGCACTTGTCCCGCGTGAAGACCGGTCTTCCCGGCATGGCCTATGTCCGGATCGATCCCAGCGTGCCCTGGCCAGAAAAGCTTGCCAATGTCGTGAAGGAATAGGTCGATGCCGCTGACTCAACCGATTGATGTCGCGGCACCGGTCGTCCATTTTTCAGGCGTGCGGTTGCGATACGGCAAGGTGGAGGCCCTGAGGGGTATCAACCTCAGCATCGCCAGTGGACGGATGACGGGACTGATCGGGCCGGATGGCGTGGGCAAATCCAGCCTGCTGTCCCTCGCCGCCGGCGCGCGCGCGGTGCAGGACGGACGCATTCAGGTGTTGGGCGGTGATATCGCAGACACCCAGCATCGCGACAATGTGTGCCCGCGCATCGCCTATATGCCGCAAGGGCTTGGCAAGAATCTTTACCCGACCTTGTCGGTTGAGGAGAATTTGCAGTTTTTCGCGCGCTTGTTCGGCCACAACGCTGCCGAGAGGCGGCGGCGGATCGACGACCTGACCCGTTCGACGGGGCTATACCCGTTTCTCTCGCGCCCCGCGGGGAAGCTGTCGGGTGGCATGAAACAGAAGCTGGGCCTTTGCTGCGCCCTGATCCACGATCCGGACCTGTTGATCCTGGATGAGCCTACAACGGGCGTGGACCCATTGGCCCGGGCCCAGTTCTGGGACCTCATCAATCGCATTCGCCGGCAACGGCCGGAAATGAGTGTGATCGTGGCCACTGCCTATCTCGACGAGGCGCAGCGCTTCGACTGGCTGGTGGCTATGGACGACGGCGACATACTCGCAACCGGAACTCCCCGGGAAATGCTCGAGCGGACCGGCCGCGACAACCTGGAGGCTGCATTTGCCGAACTCCTGCCCGAGGAGCGCAAGCGCGGCCACAAACCCGTCGTCATCCCGCCGCTCGACGCCGACGAGAACGACATCGCCATCGAGGCACAGGGACTGACCATGCGCTTCGGCGACTTTGTCGCAGTGGATCATGTGAGTTTCCGCATTCGCCGGGGCGAGATTTTCGGATTTCTCGGCTCCAATGGCTGCGGCAAATCGACAACGATGAAGATGCTCACCGGCCTTCTTTCGGCAAGTGAGGGGCGCGCGTGGCTGTTCGGCCATGAAGTGGATCCGCGCGATCTCGCGACCCGCCGACGTGTGGGCTATATGAGCCAAGCCTTCTCGCTCTATGTTGAATTGACGGTACGGCAGAATCTGGACCTGCACGCCAGGCTTTTCCACGTGCCCGAGGACGAAGTCCTCCCCCGCGTCCACGAAATGGCAGAACGCTTCGGGCTGGAAGCCGTGATGGACAAACTGCCGGATCAGTTGCCCCTCGGGATACGCCAGCGGCTGTCTCTGGCCGTCGCCATGGTCCATCGACCTGACCTGCTGATCCTGGACGAGCCGACATCGGGTGTGGACCCGGTGGCGCGGGATGCGTTCTGGCGGCTGCTCGTCGAACTGTCGCGCCGGGATAAGGTGACGATCTTCATCTCGACCCATTTCATGAACGAGGCCGAACGTTGCGACCGCATGTCGATGATGCACGCCGGCAAGGTGCTGGACAGCGACACTCCCGCTAGGCTGGTCGAGAAGCGAGGCACCCGCACGCTGGAGGAGGCCTTCATCGGCTATCTTCTGGAGGCTGCGGGGCCGGACGAACAGGCTGTGGATGCCGGCAGCGAAAGCGCGACACCGACCCCGGCGGAACTCGCACATGGGGCGAAGCGCAGTTTCAGTCTGCAACGGATGCTGAGCTATGTCTGGCGCGAAACGCTGGAACTGCAGCGCGATCCCGTGCGCGGCACGTTGGCGCTGGGCGGAACCGTGCTTCTGCTGCTGGTGATCGGCTTCGGCATCAGTATGGACGTGAACGATCTGCGCTATGCCGTGCTCGACCGGGACCAGAGCAGTTTCAGCGAAAGCTACAAACAGTCGATCTCTGGCTCGACCTATTTCGCCGAGCAGCCGCCCATCGCCGATTATGATGAAATGGATCGGCGTATGCGAAGTGGTGAACTGGCTCTCGCAATCGAGATTCCGCAAGGCTTCGGCAGGAACCTCCTGCGGGGAAATCAGGCGGAAATCGGCGTCTGGTTCGATGGCGCGATGCCGCAACGGGCGGAAACGGTGAAAGGCTATATCCAGGGCATGCATCAGCATTGGCTGGTGGAACGAGCCCGGCAATCCGGCCTGAATGTGGCATCCCAGGTTTCGGTGGTGAATCGCTTTCGCTACAACCCGGATGTAATGAGCCTGCCGGCCATGGTGCCAGTGGTGATCCCGATGCTTTTGCTGCTTCTGCCGGCCATGCTGGCGGCTCTGGCGGTTGTGCGCGAAAAGGAAACCGGCTCGATCATCAATCTCTACGTCACGCCCGTTACCCGGGCCGAGTTTCTGCTGGGGAAACAGCTTCCCTATATCGGGCTCGCCATGATCAATTTCCTGATCATGACTGTAATGGCGATCTTCGTGTTCGACGTGCCCGTGAAGGGCAGTTTCCCCACGCTGCTGTTCGCAGCACTGGTGACGAGTGTGATTGCAACCGGCATGGGTCTCTTGGCCTCTTCCGTCACCAACAGCCAGATTGCAGCCATGTTTCTCGCACTGGTGGGAACGCTGATTCCCACCATGACCTATGGCGGCATGCTCGATCCAGTCTCTTCAATGGAAGGGGGTGCCCGGCTGGTCGGCGAGATTTACCCGGCCAGTCATATGTTCACCATAAATCGGGGTATCTTCAACAAGGGATTGGGATTCCGCGATCTGGCCAGTTCCTTTCTGCCGCTGCTTGTGGCGATCCCGATTATTATCGGATCGTCCATCCTGCTGCTGCGCAAGCAGGAGCAATGACGATGATGCGAAGTCTTTCGAACATATATCGCCTGGGCATCAAGGAAATGTGGAGCCTGTGGCGAGATCCGGCCATGTTGTCCCTGATCTTCTACATTTTCACATTCGCAGTCTATCTGTCTGCGACGGCGATGCCCGACAGCCTGCAAAGGGCGTCTATCGCCATTGTCGATGAAGACAATTCAGCTCTTTCCCAACGAATAACATCCGCATTTTTCCCGCCGCAGTTCGTTCAGCCGACCATGATCATCCCGGCCCAGATCGACCCTGGCATGGATGCGGGCATCTATACGTTCGTTATTCACATCCCCTCCGGTTTTCAACGCGACGTCCTCGCCGGTCGGCCTGCGGAAATGCAGCTCCTGACCGACGCAACCCGCATGAGTCAGGCTTTTTCCGGGAGCGCCAGCATCCAGCAGATCGCACTTACGGAAGTGAGCGAGTTTCTTCAGCGCTATCGCGCGCAAGCGGAATCGCCCGTAAATCTGGTGCTGCGGGCCCGTTTCAATCCAACACTCAACAACACATGGTTCGGCGCCCTGCGGCAGATCATCAACCAGATCACGATGCTGTCGATCATCCTGACCGGTGCTGCGCTCATCCGCGAGCGGGAGCATGGCACCATCGAGCATCTTCTTGTAATGCCGGTTACACCGTTAGAGATCATGTTGAGCAAGGTGCTTTCCATGGGCATGGTGGTTCTGGCTGCCTCTTTCCTGTCGTTGAACATTGTTGTGCGGGGTATATTGGACGTGCCGGTTGCCGGTTCGTTGTGGCTGTTCTTCGGCGGCGCAGCGCTATTGCTGTTCGCCACGACCTCCATGGGCATCTTCATGGCGACCATAGCCCGCAACATGCCGCAGTTCGGCATGCTGTCGGTTCTGGTCCTGCTGCCATTGCAAATGCTGTCTGGCGGCACCACGCCTCGTGAAAGCATGCCAAAGCTCGTGCAGAACGTCATGCTGGCTGCGCCAACCACGCATTTCGTGGAACTGGGGCAGGCGATCCTGTTTCGCGGCGCAGGGCTGGATGTTGTTTGGGTGCAGTTGGCAGCGATCCTTGTGATTGGCGTGATATTTTTCACCATAGCTCTTGCCAGATTTCGAAATACTATAGTTATGATGGCATGATGTGCGACATATTAATCATGAATTCGAAATAGTATGATTTACATCATTTGAGGTAAGCATGTGAAAAATGTCAGAAAATGGAATTAATTTTTACACTATTGTTTATGATTCTATCAACATTT
>NZ_JAYRCW010000079.1:11127-11741 GCF_041909755.1 Sandaracinobacter sp. | reverse complement strand
TGGGGATGATCAGCAGGAAGCCGATCGCGAAGCTCAGGATCAGGATTGCCCAGAACAGTTCCGGCGTCTCCCGTCCGAAGATCGCCACCATCACCAGGATGCCCGCCAGCACACCCAGGTTCAGCACATGCCGCCCCGGCAGCAGGATCGGCGCGCCGGACATGTTGCCGTTCAGCTTCAGGAAGGCGATGACCGAGCCGGAAAAGGTGATGGCGCCGATGGCAACGCCAAGCCCCAGCTCGATGCGGCTGCCCTTGAAGATCTCGCCCGTGGCATCGAGGATCCCGAAAGCCTCAGGGTTCAGGAAGGCGGCCACGCCCACCAGCACGGCGGCAAGGCCGACGAGCGAGTGGAAGGCAGCCACCAGTTGCGGCATCGCCGTCATGGCGATGCGCTGCGCCACGACATAGCCGATGGCCCCGCCGATCGCGATCGCGATGCCGATTTCGGCCATGTTCGCAAGGCTGTGGGTCAGCAGCGTGGTGACGACCGCAATCAGCATCCCCACCATGCCATAGCGGTTGCCCGCCCGGCTGGATTCAGGGCTGGAAAGGCCGCGCAGCGCGAGGATGAAGAGAACGCCTGAAACGAGATAGGCGAGCATGGCCCAGGCG
>NZ_JAYRCW010000079.1:0-11117 GCF_041909755.1 Sandaracinobacter sp. | reverse complement strand
GTGCTCCATCAGCCCTTCTTTTCCTTCTTCTTGTACATCGCCAGCATCCGTTCGGTGACGGCGAAGCCGCCGAAAATGTTCACGCTGGCCAGCACAACCGCCAGCAGCCCCAGCCATTTGGCAAGCGGGCTTCCCGCAGCGGCGGCCGCGATCAGCGCGCCCACGATGATGACAGAGGAAATGGCGTTGGTGACGGCCATCAACGGCGTGTGCAGCGCCGGCGTGACGGACCAGACGACGTAATAGCCCACGAAGCAGGCCAGCACGAAGATGGAGAGGATGGAGATGAAGTCCATGGTCGGTCTCCTCAGCCCTGAAGGCCGGGGTGGACGATCTGGCCGCCCCCGGTCACCCTGATGGCTTTCACGATGTCGTCGTCGTCCGGCAGCACCAGCCTTTTCGCGTCCTTGTCCCAGAAGGTCGTCACGAAAGTCAGCAGGTTGCGGGCAAACAGGGCCGAGGCATCCGCCGCCAGCCGGCTGGGATAGTTCGAAAAGCCCAGGATGATGACGCCATTGTCCGTCACCACCCGCTCGTCCGCCTTCGATCCTTCCACATTGCCGCCCTGCACCACGCTCATGTCCACGATCACCGATCCCGGCTTCATCGTCGCCACCTGCGCTGCCGTCACCAGCCGTGGCGCGGGGCGTCCCGGAATAAGGGCCGTGGTGATCACGATATCCTGCTTGGCGATCGTCTCGCTCACCAGCGCGGCCTGCTTCGCCTTGTAGGCGTCCGACATTTCCTTGGCATAGCCGCCCGCCGTTTCGGCGGCCCTGGTTTCCTCATCCTCGATGAAGACGGGCTTGCCGCCAAGGCTCTGGATCTGTTCCTTGGTCGCAAGCCGCACATCGGTTGCGGACACCACCGCGCCCAGCCGCCGCGCCGTGGCGATGGCCTGCAATCCGGCGACGCCCACGCCCATGATGAAGGCGCGCGCGGCGGAAATCGTGCCCGCCGCCGTCATCATCATCGGAAAGGCACGCCCATAGGCCTCGGCCGCGTCGATCACCGCCTTGTAACCGGCAAGGTTCGCCTGCGACGAAAGGATGTCCATCGATTGCGCGCGGGTGATGCGCGGCATGAACTCCATCGCCAGCGCCTCGACACCGCCCGCTGCATAGGCCGTCAGCCGGTCCTTCGACGGATGCGGGTTCAGGCTGGCGGCCAGCACTGCGCCCGATGGCAGCCCGGCCGGCTCCGGCCCCTGCACGCCCAGCACCAGCCCGGCGCCAGCCAGCACGTCCGCGCGCGCGCCAATCGCCGCACCGGCATCGGCGAAGGCCGCATCGGGAATGTTCGCCCCTGCCCCGGCCCCGGCCTCAACCGCAACCGTCGCGCCGAGCGCCTGATACTTCTTCACCGTTTCAGGGGTCGCGGAGACGCGCTTTTCCCCTGCAGCCGTCTCGGCCAGCACTGCAATCTTCATGCGCTTCCCCTGCGCGGTGTGAGAGGATCAGCCCGGTCAGGCTCAGGCCAGAAAGAGCGCCATGCCGATCAGCACGATGACGATCAGGATGACCGCCCATTTCGTCAGCCCCAGAAACCCGGAGTAGACCGTGCGATTGTCGGCTGCGGCGGATTCCCAGCCATTCTTGATGTCAGCCATTGTTCTCCCTCTTTTGACCGGCGCTGCGGCAATAAGTGCCACGCGGCTTCGATAACAATAGCGCTACTGATAGGCGAACGGAAAGCCCAGCTTTCAGCGCTCAAAGCCCGGCATGGGCCAGCGCGTCCGCCTGCCGGCCAGCGACGGCCGCAACATCGAAATCATCCATCAAGCCCCTGAAAAGCCTGTGCCAGTTCAGCTCCGCGCCCAGCTGGATGAACACCCCGCCAAGCCCGATCGCGGCCCGGTCCATGAATACGAATTCCGCCGGGATCGTCACGGTTCCCAGCCTTTTCAGTTCCTTGTGCACCTGCTGCGCCGTCGCCCGGCCATATTCGCCGGGCCGCCCGTCCAGATCGATCGGTCGCACCCGGTCGTCCAGCAGCGGGCCATAGAGGAAGCGCGCCCACACCAGCAGCACGTCGCGGATTTCCGCTGTCAGCCCCTTGAAGCCCCACAGCTCGAACGCCTCGCCCGCGCGCCGGTCATTGCCGGATTCGATTGCCGCATACAGCTCGTTGACGCCTTCGATGAAGCGCGGCGGAAAGATGCGCACGCAGCCGAAATCCAGGAGGTTCACCACCGCCGCGCCGGCATCGGCGGACGCGACCGTATAGTTGCCCAGATGCGGATCCCCATGGATCACGCCGAAACGATAAAAGGGCCGGTACCAGGCGAGGAACAGCGCCTCGGCAATGTTGTTGCGGACGGCAGCCGGGGCCTCCTTCCAGTCGAGAAGGCGGGTGCCTTCCAGCCACTGCATCGTCAGCAGGCGGGCGGTGGACAGCGCTTCGAAGGGTTGCGGCACATTGGCATGCCCTTCCCCCTGAAGCAGGTGGCGATAGAGCAGCAGGTGCTTCAACTCCCGCGTATAGTCCAGTTCCTCCCGCAGCCGGGCGGCCAGCTCGTCGCGGATCTGGCTGGTGTCGATCGACCCATCGACCCTGCGAAACAGCGACAGCAGCAGATCAAGCTGCCCAAGGTCGGCCTCGACCGCCGACGACATGTCGGGATACTGCAGCTTCACCGCGACCGTCTCGCCGGATGGCAGCGTCGCCCGGTGAACCTGCCCCAGCGAAGCCGCCGACACCGCGTCGGGCGTGAAGTCCGCGAACCGGCTCCGCCAGTCCGCCCCCAGTTCGCCCGCCATGCGACGGCGCACGAAGCCCTGCCCCATCGGCGGCGCGTTCGCCTGCAGTTCGGCCAGTTCCCGCGCGAATTCGGGCGGCACGGCATCGGGGATATTGCCCAGGATCTGGGCGAGCTTCATCAGCGGGCCCTTCAGCTCCCCCAGCACGCGCTTCAGTTCGGCCGCATTGCGCGGATCATCCAGAGAGCGCCCGCCCGCACGGGCGACAGCGGCCCCGGCCGCGAAGCCGCCAAGGTTCGCGCCGACTTTGGCAAAGCGGGCGATGCGCCCCGTCAGGGTGGATTGATCAGCCATCGGCCGCATCTAGGCGCACGGCATCCCCTGCGCCAGTGCAGCGAATCGGCCGGTCAGTCGAAGTTGAAGCTGGTGATCACATCCTTCTGCGTCGCGCAGCCGAACGTCCCCTTCTTCCGCTTGGTCTTTCCCTTCGAATCGACCGACACGATCTCCACCTTCGCCCGCATCGAGGCGTAGCCGTCGCTCTTCACGTCGGTATCCTGCACGTCGCGGATTACCACATCGCTGGCGCCCGCCGCCATCGCCTTGGCCTTCGCCTCCGTCAGGCAGACCTGCTGAACCCGTTCGCGCGGATCGGATGGCAGGGGCGGCGGGGCCGGGGCGGCAGCCTCAGCGGGCACCGATGCGGCGGCAGGGGGCGTCACAGCGGCAGGGGGTGTCACAGCGGCAGGGGGCGTTGCTGTGGCAGGGGGCGTTGCTGTGGCAGGGGGCGACGCCGGATCGCTCTGCGCCAGCGCCGCCGAAGCCGCCGCAACAGTCACCGTCAGCATCGCAAGGTGTCGCATATCCATGATTTCCCCCCGTCGTTCCGTTCCGAACGCAACACATATACGGATTCGCGGGCGTGAATTTACCATAACCGGGCAATTGCCGTCTGCTGCCAGGCAATGCCCGGCGGATGACGCGCAACAAAAAAGGCGGGGTTTCCCCCGCCTTTTTCATGTCAGCGATTGCGACCTGTTCAGTGCGCGATGCCGGCCCACACCCGACGATAGGTGAGGAAGGCGAGCAGCGACAGGATACCCAGGAAGATGATCGCCCCGACACCGACCTGCCGGCGCGTTTCCAGTTCCGGCTCGGATGTCCAGCGCAGGAAGGCGACGACATCCTTCGACATCTGGTCGACACTGGCGTTGGTGCCGTCGGCATAGCTGACCTGGCCGTCGTTCAGCGGCTTCGCCATGGCGATGTTCACCGAGTGGAAATAGGGGTTGAAGTGCAGCCCCTGCGGCACGTCGAAGCCCTTCGGCGGCGCCTTGTCATATCCGGTCAGCAGCGAATAGACATAGTTCTGGCCATCCGGACGCGCCTTGATGATCAGGCTGAGATCCGGCGGCAGCGCGTTGTTGTTCGCGGCCCGGGCGGCAACCTCGTTCGGGAACGGGTTAGGCCAGTGGTCAGACGGCAGCGCCGGTCGCGTCGCGGCCTCGCCCGTCTGCGGGTTGATCGACGGAACCTCCTTGGCCTTGGCCAGCGCCTTCACCTCGGCGGCGGAGAAGCCGATTTCCGAAAGGTTTCGGAAGGCGACGAGCCTGAGGCCGTGGCAGGCCGAGCAGACTTCCTTGTAAACCTGGAAGCCGCGCTGGAGCTGGGCGCGATCATAGGTGCCGAACACACCCATGCCCAGCGGCCCGTCATGCTGCCAGTGGGCCGAGCGGGCATGCTCGTGGATGGCCTTGATCGGGTCAGCCGGCACATCCTCCCGCGGCAGCAGGGCTGCCACGAGCAGGGCGATCACAAAGACGAGGCCGGCGCCGAAACCGAGAAAACGAACCATGGTGGATTGACCCCTTATTCAGCAGGCGCCGCAGCTGCACCGGCAGCGGCCGGGGCATGCGCACCATCCTTGTGGCCCGCCTTCGCGAACACGCTTTCCGCGATGCTGTTGGGCAGCGGCAGCGGCTTCTCGATGAAGGAGAGGATCGGCAGGATGATCAGGAAGTGGGCGAAATAATAGGCGGCCGCGATCTGGCTGATCCGCACATAGGGCTCTTCCGCCGGCGCGCCGCCGCAATAGGCCAGGATCAGCACGTCGACCACGAGCACCCAGAACCAGATCTTGTACATCGGGCGATAGGCCGTGGACTTCACCCGGCTGCTGTCCAGCCAGGGCAGGAAGAACAGCAGCAGGATGGAGGCGAACATCGCGATCACGCCCCACAGCTTCGCCGGGATCCACAGGAAGTTGATCGTGAAGGCGCGCAGGATGGCGTAGAAGGGCCAGAAATACCATTCGGGCACGATGTGCGCCGGCGTGGAAAGCGGGTTCGCCGGGATGTAGTTGTCCGGGTGGCCCATCGCGTTCGGCATGAAGAACACGAAGGCCGCGAAGAACAGCAGGTAGATGCAGATCCCGAAGAAGTCCTTCGCCGTGAAATAGGGGTGGAAGGGTAGCGTGTCCTGCGGACCTTGCACCTCCACGCCTGCCGGGTTGGTGGAGCCGGGGATATGCAGCGCCCAGATCTTCAGGATCACCACGCCCAGGATCACGAAGGGCAGCAGATAGTGGAGCGAGAAGAAGCGCGTCAGCGTGGCGTTGTCAGGCGCGAAGCCGCCGACGAGCCAGGTGCGGATCGCTTCACCCACCAGCGGGATCGCGGAGAACAGCGAGGTGATCACCTGCGCGCCCCAGAAGCTCATCTGCCCCCAGGGCAGCACATAGCCCATGAACGCGGTGGCCATCATCAGAAGGAAGATGACGACGCCCAGCATCCACACCACTTCCCGCGGGCTCTTGTAGCTTCCGTAATAGAGGCCCCGGAAGATGTGGAAATAGACCACGATGAAGAAGAAGCTGGCGCCGTTCATGTGCATGTAGCGGATGAGCCAGCCGGAATTCACGTTCCGCATGATGTGCTCGACCGAATCGAACGCGGTCGAGGTGTGGGCGGAAAAGTGCATCGCCAGCACGATGCCGGTGATGATCTGCACCATCAGGGCCACCCCGGCGAGAACGCCGAAATTGTACCAGTAGTTGATGTTGCGCGGCACCGGATAGCCGGCGCCGACGGCGTTATAGACCAGCCGCGGCAGCGGCAGCCGCTGGTCGACCCACTGCATCAGCGGATGCTTGGGTTCGTAATGATTTGCCCAGGGAAAGCTCATGGGATCATCCGATCTCGATCAGCGTGGGGGACTTGAAGGCATAGTCCGGCACGACCAGGTTGGTCGGCGCGGGGCCCCGGCGGATGCGCCCGGCGGTGTCATAGTGCGAACCGTGGCACGGGCAGAAATAGCCGCCATAGTCCCCCTTGTTCTCGCCCTCGGCAGCGCCCAGCGGCACGCAGCCAAGGTGCGTGCAGACGCCAAGCGTCACCAGCCAGTTGCGATGGTCCGCCTGGGTCCGGTCATCCAGCGTCTGCGGATCGCGCAGCTCGGACAGCGGCACCTTGCGGGCTTCGTTCTGCTCGGCGGCGGTCAGGTTCCGCACGAACACCGGCTTGGATTGCCAGATGGTCTTGATCGCCTGACCCGGCTGGATCGGCGAAAGATCGACTTCCACCGTCGCCAGCGCCCGGACGTCGGCCGACGGATTCATCTGATTGACGAACGGCCACGCGACGGTTGCAGCGCCGACGCCCGCGAAGGCGCCCGTCGCCACGTAGATGAAGTCCCGCCGGCGAACGGCGTCGGGGCCTTCCGTCGCGGCTTCTGTATGAGTTGCCATGCCCTGTCCCTGAAATGGATTTCTATGAACTGGATTCCGGGGCCTTTAGCCACGGGGGGCCGGGCTAAGCAATGGGCAATGTTGGCGCACCTCGCGCAGTGCTAGGGGCCGGGGCATGTCCAGCCATCCTCTCGATTCGCCGTCACCGGGCCTCGCCACCGGCCCGGTCCGCTCAGTTCTCGTCTTCTGCGGTTCGTGCAGCGGCGCCGATCCGCGCCACGCCGCGCTCGCGGCAGAGGTCGGCGCCCTGCTCGCTGCCCGGGGGGTCGCCCTCGTATATGGCGGCGGCGCGCTGGGGTTGATGGGCGAATGCGGGCGCGCGGCGATCGCGGCCGGCGGGCGTGTCGAAGGGGTGATTCCCCGCTTCCTGAAGGATTGGGAAGTGGCCGAACCGCTTTGCGACGAGATGATCGTGGTGGACAGCCTGCACAGCCGCAAGCAGCTGATGTTCGAACATGCCGATGCGGTGCTGGCGCTGCCCGGCGGGCTGGGCACGCTGGATGAACTGGTCGAGGTGTTGTCCTGGCGCAACTTGCGCCTGCACGCCAAGCCGGTGTGGCTGATGGGCGACGGGGATTTCTGGCAGCCGTTCCTGGCGCTTCTGGATCATGTCGTCACCGCGGGCTTCGCCGGGCCGGATACCCGGACCTATGTCGAATGGCTGCCGGATACGCCTGCGCTTGCGGCGGCCCTTTCCCTTCCTTAAGGGACGGCGCAACAATCCAGCGCACAGACCGAGGTGGCATGAGCAAGATCAAGGTGAAGGGCCCAGTCGTCGAACTCGACGGCGACGAGATGACCCGCATCATCTGGCAGTGGATCCGCGAGAAGCTGATCCTGCCCTATCTCGATATCGATCTCCGCTATTACGACCTCGGCATCGAGGAGCGGGACCGCACCGAGGACCGCATCACGGTGGAAGCCGCAAACGCCATCAAGGAGCATGGCGTGGGCGTGAAATGCGCCACCATCACGCCGGACGAGGCGCGGGTGGAGGAATTCGGCCTGAAGCGGATGTGGAAGTCGCCCAACGGCACCATCCGCAACATCCTGGGCGGCGTGGTTTTCCGCGAGCCCATCGTCATTTCGAACGTGCCGCGGCTGGTGCCGGGCTGGACGGATCCGATCGTCGTCGGCCGCCACGCGTTCGGAGACCAGTATCGCGCCACCGATTTCCGCGTGCCCGGCGCCGGCAAGCTGACGATGAAATGGGTCAGCGAGGACGGCAAGGACGAGATCGAGCATGAGGTGTTCCAGTTCCCCTCCTCCGGCGTCGCCATGGGGATGTACAACCTCGACGATTCGATCCGCGATTTCGCCCGTTCGTGCCTGAACTATGGCCTGATCCGCGAATGGCCGGTCTATCTGTCGACCAAGAACACCATCCTCAAGGCCTATGACGGCCGCTTCAAGGATCTGTTCCAGGAGGTCTACGACAAGGACTTCAAGGCCCAGTATCAGAAGCTCGGCATCGTCTATGAGCATCGCCTGATCGACGATCTCGTCGCGTCCGCCCTGAAGTGGAGCGGCAAGTTCATCTGGGCCTGCAAGAACTATGACGGCGATGTGCAGTCCGACATGGTGGCGCAGGGCTTCGGCAGCCTCGGCCTGATGACCTCGGTTCTGCTGACGCCCGACGGCAAGACGGTGGAAGCCGAAGCCGCGCACGGCACCGTCACCCGCCACTATCGCCAGCACCAGCAGGGCAAGCAGACCAGCACCAACCCGATCGCCTCCATCTTCGCCTGGACGGGCGGGCTGAAGCATCGCGGCAAGCTGGACGGCACGCCCGCCGTGACGGAATTTGCCGAAACGCTGGAGCGCGTCTGCATCCAGACGGTCGAGGAAGGGAAGATGACGAAGGATCTCGCCCTTCTGATCGGCCCGGATCAGGCCTGGATGACAACCGAGATGTTCTTCCAGGCGATCGTGGACAATCTGGACAAGGAAATGGGCAAGGCCGGGGCCTGAGCCGAGTCCTTGTTTCATCGACGTTCGAGGCCCCGCCGGAGACATCCGGCGGGGCCTTTGCGTTCGGTGGTGAACCGGTCTGGCGTCCGGCGCTCCGACTTGGCATGACACGGCGATGCCGTCCAAGCCCGCACCGTCAAGGCCGCTGGAGCGCTTGATCCCGGATCGGGCGATCGGCTGGCTTGCGCTGGCGTTGCTGGCGGCCGTGCTGGCCGCAATCGCGCGCGGACGGTCGCAGTGGGGCGATGCGCCGCCCGCTGTCTGGGCTCACCTGCTGCTGATGTGCCTGGTGCTGATCATCACCCCCGCCCAGATGTGGCTGGCGAAGGGGCGGCCCCTGCATCGGCTGCTCGGCTGGGTCTGGGCGCTCGCAATGCTGGGCAGCGCGGTGATCACCTTCGATATCCGGCTGACGGCGGGCGGTGGCTTCAGCCTGATCCACCTCCTGTCGGTCTGGGTGCTCATTCAGACGCCGATTCTGGTGTTGCAGGCCCGGCGCCATCAGGTCGCCGGCCACAGATCCCGGGCGCGCGGCCTGTCGATCTTCGCCCTGCTGGTGGCGGGGTTCTTCACCTTCCCCTTCCACCGGATGCTGGGCAACTGGCGTTCGGCTGAGGGCGCCTCAGCCCGGCTGGGCCGGGCGCTTCAGCAGCGGTGCGAGCAGCAGTCCCGCCAGAAATCCGCCGATATGCGCCCAGATGGCGATGCCGGATTGCCCCGGCGTGTTGAAGGCAACCGCCGTCAGCAACTGCAGGCCCACCCACAGCGCCGCATAGCGCAGCGCGCGCACCGTCTCGCCCGAGATATGAAGGCCAAGGAAGGTCGCGGGGTCCTCGCCCGTGCGCGCGAACAACAGGGCATAGGCGGCAAACACCGCCGAAATGGCACCCGACGCCCCGATCACCGGCACCACGGATCCGGGGCCGATGGCCACCTGCAAGGCGCCGCCCGCAATGCCGCCCGCGAAGAACAGCAGCAGGAATCGCGCGCTTCCGGCGAACACCTCCACCTGCCGCCCCACCCAGGCCAGGAACACCATGTTCATGGCCAGATGCACCGGCCCGCCGTGCAGGAAGATGTGGGTGATGAAGGTCAGCGGCGCGGGAACCGGGCTGTCGGGCAGGCCCACGACGGCGCCGGTGATGCGGGCAGGCACCAGCCCGCCCATGTAACTGATGGTGCGTGCGAACCCTTCCCCCATCAGCAGGTTCAGCAGCTCGATGCCCACGCACAGGATCAGGATGATCCGCGTGGCCCATGGTGCGGGCAGGGCCCTTGCGGCCGGCCCGGAAACCGGATCCGAAGCGCCCCCCTCCAAGGCCCGGACCCTAGCGGAACTCGACCGAGTCGATCAGGTAGCTGCGATCGCCGGACGGCGTCACCACTTCCACTTCCTCGCCCAGCTTCCGGCCGATCAGCGCGCGGCCCACGGGCGAATTATAGCTGATACGGCCGCGCTTGGCGTCGGCTTCGGTCTCGCCCACGATCTGATAGGTGATGGGCTTGTCGTCCTCGTCCAGCAGGCGGACGGTGGCGCCGAACACCACCTTGTCGCCGGACAGGGTGGTGGGATCGATCACGATCGCGCGCGCAAGCTTGTCCTCCAGATCGGCGATCTGCGCCTCGATCTGGCCCTGACGCTCCTTGGCGGCATGATATTCCGCGTTCTCGGACAGGTCGCCATGGGCGCGCGCTTCCTCGATCGCTTCGACATTCTCGGGCCGCTCGACCTCTTTCAGATGCTTGAGCAGCTTCTGGAGCATCACATGGCCCTCAGCCAGCATCGGAAACTTGTCTATCGTTGCCATGCGTGTGCAGACTCTCACTCGAAAAAGAACGGGCTCCGACGGAGGGCGGGACCGGCACCTGCAAGACGCCGCTCTGGATCACCGGACCGTTCGGAAGGTTGCGCTAAAGCCGAAATCGGGCATCAACTTTAGGGAGAGTGCAGGATTTCCGCAAGTGCGAGAGCCCGGGCCGTTCAGGCGGCCCGGCTCGCTCAGGCGGCATGATGCGCCTGCAACGGTTTCACCTCGATATCCCGGGCCTTCAGCGCCGCGATCGCCTTCACCGAAGCGACAGAGGCCGCCGCCGTGGTGAAGATCGGCACCTTCTGCGCCCAGGCCGCCGTCCGGATCGTTTCGGAATCCTTCAGGCTCTGCACGCCCTCCGTCGTGTTGAACACCATGGCGATGGTGCCGTTGGTGATCGAATCGACGATGTGCGGCTGGCCTTCCAGAACCTTGTTCACCACCGAAACGGCGACACCCTGCTCTTCCAGCCACTTCGCCGTTCCGCGCGTGGCAATCAGGTCGAAGCCCATGGAATCGAGGCCCCTGGCCGCTTCCAGGATCAGCGGCTTGTCGCTGTCCTTCACGGAAATGAACACGCGGCCCTCCATCGGCAGATGCGTGCCGGCCGCCAGCTGGCTTTTCGCAAAGGCCATGGCGAAGTCGCTGTCGATCCCCATCACCTCGCCGGTCGATTTCATCTCGGGGCTCAGCACCGGATCGGAACCGGGGAATCGGGCGAACGGGAACACGGCTTCCTTCACCGCGATATGGCCGCGCCCCTTCGGCTCCAGCTCAAAGTCGGACAGCTTTTCACCCGCCATCACCCGGGAGGCGATCTTGGCATAGGGGCGCCCCTGCGCCTTGGCGACGAACGGCACGGTGCGGCTGGCGCGCGGGTTCACCTCGATC
>NZ_JAYRCW010000078.1:0-11776 GCF_041909755.1 Sandaracinobacter sp. | reverse complement strand
GACAATGTCGTCGTCTACAAGGTCGATCGTCTGACCCGAAGCCTGCTGGACTTTGCAAAGCTGGTCGATGCGTTCGACAAGGCAGGTGTCAGCTTCGTCTCGGTCACCCAGTCGTTCAATACCACCACTAGCATGGGGCGGTTGACGCTCAACATGCTGCTGTCATTCGCGCAGTTCGAGCGTGAGGTGACCGCAGAACGGATCCGGGACAAGATCGCGGCCTCCAAGCAACGTGGCATGTGGATGGGAGGGACGCCGCCCATCGGGTATCGACCAGACGGGCGCAGTCTCGCCATCGTCGAAGAAGACGCCGCAATCGTGCGCCACATCTTCCAGCGCTACCTAGAACTGGGTACTGTACGCACCCTTCACGATGAATTGATCCGGGAACGCATACGTCAGCCCCGGCGGACAACATCAGCAGGCCGTTCGTTCGGTGGGACCTCATTCGGGAGGGCTCAGCTCTACAACTTGCTGAAGAACCCGCTCTACGTCGGGCGCATTCGACACGGATCGAAGACCTATCCAGGTAACCACCCGGCTATCGTCGATCGGGACACTTGGGACCGCGTCCAAGCACAGCTCGCCGACAACAGCCAAGGCGTGCAACTGGCGCCGACCGCCAAGGATCCCAGCCTGCTCGCGGGCAAGATCATCGATCAGGATGGGGAGCCACTGGTTGCAACCCATGCCTGCAAGGGCAAGGTGCGGTACCGTTACTATGTCAGTCGACATCTGCAGCATGGGCCGCGCGCCAACGATGCCAGCGCCAACGGTTCCAACGGCATTCGGATTCCCGCGAAGGAGCTGGAGCAACTGGCAGTCCGAGCGATCATCGCCGAGTTGAGGGATTGCGTTGCCCTGTCCCGACGGCTTGGCGCTTCGACCGACAGCCCTCGCCAGCTCGCAGCGCTCGTGAAGAATGCAGGGGCCATGGTCGCCACGCTCGATGGCAAACGGGGACTGCCTGTCCAGACCCTGCTCGGGCGCATCGTCCAGAGGGTGGCGGTCCAAGAGGATGCGGTGGAACTGGTCTTGAATCCGGCTGCCATGTGCGACGCGCTCGGACTCGATGCCAACAATTCCAATGCAGATGCATTCTGCATCACGATCCCGGCGCGCGTCCGTCGGACCGGTCCTGCGGTGCGGTTCGTGCTGGGGACCGGTCAGCATGCTTCAGAAGCACCAGTCGATCAGAAGCTGGTTGCTGCCATCGTGAAGGGGCGGACCTGGTGGAAGCAGCTTCAGGCCGACCAGAGTCTCACTGTCACGGGCCTCGCTGCCATCGAAGATGCCAGCCCCTCCTACGTCGATCGCATCCTGCGTCTGGCGTTCCTCTCTCCTGCAATCGTGGATGCGATCCTCTCCGGCGAGGCGCCAGCCGAGCTCAACCTTCATCGGCTCAAGGACGTGAAGCGCATCGCACCGTCCTGGCCCAAGCAGCACCGGCAGCTGGGTATCGCCGCCTCCCGCGGCTAAGGCCCTAGAACCACTTCCCGACCTCCGAAATCGGCGACTGAGAAACCCGGCAATTCTCGCCCAATTCTGCAGCGTCCGGAGCAGGCTCAGGTCAGGTCGGTCCGGCAAAGCCCCGGAAATACGGGCAGAAAAGTGCGACCCGGGAAGTGGGCGCATATATCTCAGATAGTTGGCGGACAGGGTGAGATTCGAACTCACGGTGAGCTTCCACCCACGGCGGTTTTCAAGACCGCTGCCTTAAACCACTCGGCCACCTGTCCGTCGCGGCTTCGTTAGCGGCGGCCGGGCGCTGGCGAAAGGGGATTCACGCGGGAGTCCGCCTGTGGCACAGGGGGGCGGATGAGACGACTGCTTCTTGCCGCCGCCCTTCTGATCGCGTCGCCCGCCGGGGCCGACGTGACCTCCCCGGCGGATGGGTTCCCGATCTGGCTTGCCAACTACAAGGCCGCTGCACAGGCCCGCGGGCTGAAGGCGGAGTGGCTGGAAGCCGCGCTGTCGGGCGCGACCTACAGCGAGCGCGCCGTGCAGCTGGACCGGAGCCAGCCCGACGATTCGGGCAAGCGCAACATCTTCGCCGACTATCTGGCGCGGCAGCTGACGCAACAGCGTATCGACGACGGGCTGACGCGCGCCGCCGACAACAGGCAGACGCTGTTGCAGGTGTCCGCGAAAACCGGTGTTCCGCCCGAAATCATCGTGGCGATCTGGGGCATGGAAACCAGCTATGGCCGCGTGCTGGGCGGGTTCGACCTGCCATCGGCCATCGCGACGCTGGCCTATGATGCGCGGCGCGAGGCGCTGTTCACCCGCGAGCTGGACGCCCTGGTGCGCATGGTGGGCGAGCGCGGGGTGCGGCGCGACCAGCTGAAGGGCAGCTGGGCGGGCGCCTTCGGGCAATCGCAGTTCCTGCCGTCGAGCTACCTCAACTATGCCGCAGACGGCGACGGCGACGGGCTGGCGGACATCTGGGCGTCCCAGCCCGACACCTTCCTGTCCATCGGCAATTATCTGGCGAAAAACGGCTGGCAGCGCGGGCTGACCTGGGGCTTTCGCGTGGGCGTGCCGCAGGGGTTCGACCGGGCGACGGTGGCGAACCCCGAAAAGCCTGTCAGCTGCATCCGGCCGATGCTGGTGCATTCGCGCTGGCTGACGGCGGCCGAGTGGCGGGCGAAGGGCTTCGTGCCGCTGAACGCCATCTGGCCGGCGGACGATGTGAAGATGACGCTGGTGGAGCCCGATGGCCCGGGGGAGGGCGCCTTCCTGACGACCGCCAACTACCGCGCGATCATGCAGTACAACTGCTCCAACTTCTATGCCCTCTCTGTCGCCCTGCTCGGCAATGCGCTTCAGCCCGCTTTCCGCTAGTTCGCTGCTGCTGCTGGCGGCCTGCGCCTCTCAGCCCAAGCCGCCGGTGACGGCGTCGCGCCCGTCCGCGCATGTGCCGGCTGGGCCCGCCGTGCCGGGGGTGAAGGTGGGCAAGCCCTATCAGGTGTTCGGCGTCACCTATTACCCGGCCGACGACCGCGGCTATGAACGGCAGGGGATCGCCAGCTGGTATGGCCCCACCTTCCACGAGAAGGCGACCGCGAACGGCGAGACCTATAATCAGGACGACATCACCGCCGCCCACAAGACGCTGCCGATGCCGAGCTGGGTGGAGGTGACAAACCTGGACAATGGCCGGGTGCTTGTGGTGCGCATCAACGATCGCGGGCCGTTCGTGGATGGGCGGATCATCGATCTGTCGCGCAAGTCGGCCCAGCTTCTGGGGGTGGATGGGCCGGGGTTGGCGCGGGTGCGCGTGAAGCGGGTGTTTCCGGAAGGCGACTGGGCGCGGGGGGCACCCGTGCTGGCGTCTGCGCCGGCACAGACCGGCACTGCGCTGGCGTCTTCATCTGTTGCACCATCGGCGATTGCACCGGTGTCGGCGCCCCCTGTCGTGGTTGCGGCGGTGCCTGCCGGGGTGCCGGGGCGCTTCATCCAGGTGGCGGCCCTGTCAGACGAGGCGAAGGCGCGGGCGCTGGCATCGGTGCTGGGGGATTTCGGCCCGGCCTTTGCCGTGCCAACGGACACGGGCATGTGGCGCGTGCGGATCGGGCCGGTGGCGGACGCCGCAGCCGGCGACCTGCTGGAGGATGTGCGGGCCGCCGGTTATCTGGAAGCGCGGGTGGTGCAATGACGGGGCGGTTCATCGCGTTTGAAGGCGGCGAAGGCGCAGGCAAATCCACCCAGATCGCGCGGCTGGCCGAAGCGCTGCGCGCGCGGGGGCAGGATGTGGTGGTGACGCGCGAGCCCGGCGGCACCCCCGGCGCTGAGGAGATCCGGAACCTGTTCGTGCAGGGGGCGACCGGCCGCTGGACCGTGGAAACAGACGTTTTGCTGGTGACGGCCGCGCGCGCTGATCATGTGGCGCGGCTGATCCGCCCGGCGCTGGAGGCCGGCAAGACGGTGCTGTGCGACCGCTATATCCATTCGACGCTGGCCTATCAGGGATGCGGCAAGGGCGTGCCGTTGGGCCTGTTGAAGCGGCTGCACAGCTTTGCGACCGGCAACCTGTGGCCCGATCTGGTGCTGTGGCTGGATCTGCCGGTGGAGCAGGGGCTTTCCCGATCCACCAAGCGGGCGGCGGCGCAGGATGAAAGCCTGCCACAGGAACAGCGCTTCGAGGCGCTGGGGCTCGCCTATCACGAGAAGGTGCGGCGCGGATTTGCGGCCTTTGCCGCGGACGATCCGCGCATGGTGCGGATCGACGCGACGCGCGGGATCGACGAGGTGGCGGCCGCTATCGCGGTTGCGGCGCTGGGCTGAACCTGCGCTCTTTCGCGGCGAGCAGATCCGGCGACAGGCCGTTATCGGTTCCACACAGCTTGTCCCAGAAACGGAAATAGAGCCCGTAGTTGGACAGGTAGCGCTCGTGGTGGACATGGTGGTGCGAGGCCGAGATGACATGGCGGCCGAACCAGCCTTCGATCCAGCGGCGGGGGAAGATTTCCCAGCCCATGTGGTTCGTCACGCCGAAGAAGGTCATGATCGTCAGCACCAGGCCCAGCCCCGCGATGTGGATGGGGATGACGAAGGTGAGCGCGGGGATCAGCCAGGCGGCCGACAGGGATTCCCAGGGGTGGAAGGCCATCGCCGCCCAGGCCGTGGGCGGGCGGCTTTCATGGTGGACGGCATGGGCCTTGCGGAACAGCCAGGGCCAGTGGTGCATGGCGCGGTGCGTCCAGTAGAACCAGGCGTCGTGGATGACGAGGTAGAGGAACACCGAGGCGGGAATCCACCAGAGGGGATAGGCGCCGGGATCGACATAGATCCGGGTGAGGCCCTGCGTGGCCCACAGATGTGCGACGAGGCCGGCGGGCAGGCCGTAGAGGACGGCGGCCGACAGCGACCAGGCGATTTCCCGCTTCACCTGCCGCGCCATCCGCGCGGCCTTCTTCGGATCGGCCGGGGCATAGACATCGGGGCGGATGCGCTTTGCCATCCATGCGAACAGGCCGGAAATGGCGAGATAGCGGATCGCCACGATCAGGCACATGGCCAGAAGCGAGACCCAGAGAGCGGTTTGCGGCATATCCTAGCACCTAGCGGTGCGCGCGCCGCGCGGCTAGAGGCTGGGGCCGTGACAGTTTCCCGCATGAACGATGCCGACATTCTGCTGCTGGGCGGCGGGCTTTCCGCCGGGCTGATCGCATTGGCGCTGAAGCGGCGGCGGCCGGACGTGCGGGTGGCGATCGTGGAATCGGCGGACCGCTTCGGCGGGAACCACACATGGTCCAGCTTCGGCAGCGATCTGGACGCCGATGGCCGGGCGCTGGTGGCGCCGCTGATCGCGCACAGCTGGGACCGGTACGACGTGCGCTTCCCATCCTATGCGCGGCAGCTGGCGAACGGCTATCAATCCGCCACGTCGGAGCGGCTGGATGCGGCCCTCAACGACATCGTGCCGGCCGGCCGGCGCTTCACCGGCGTGCCGGTGGTGGAGGTGGCGCCCGACCGGGTGGTTCTGGCCGACCAGCGGGTGCTGACGGCCGGAGCCGTGATCGACGCGCGCGGGCAGCGGCCATCGCCCCATCTGGACCTGGGCTTCCAGAAGTTCGTGGGGCTGGAGGTGGAATTCGAGGCGCCGCACGGACTGACGGGCCCCATCATCATGGACGCGACGGTGGACCAGAAAGACGGCTACCGCTTCGTCTATACATTGCCGTTCAGCCCGACGACGGCGCTGATCGAGGACACCTATTATGCCGACGGCCCGGTGCTGGACCGGGACGCGGTGGCCGCGCGCGTGAAGGCCTATGCAGAGGCGCAGGGCTGGCGGATCGCGCGGGTGATCCGCAACGAGGACGGGGTGCTGCCCATCGCCATCGGCGGGGACATCCGGGCGCATCTGGCGCAGTATCCGGCCGGCATCGCACCAGTCGGGATGGCGGCGGCGCTGTTCCATCCGGTGACGGGCTACAGCTTTCCCGATGCGGTGCGGCTGGCGCAGCATGTGGCCGCCCTGCCGGAGCTGTCAGGTGCGGCCATCGACCGCGCTGTCCGCGCCCATGCCGCCGACGTGTGGGACGGAAACGGATTCTACCGGCTTTTGAACAAGATGCTGTTTCGCGCTGCCTATCCGCACGAGCGGCGGGGGGTGCTGGAGCGCTTCTACACGCTGCCGGACGGCCTTGTTTCACGCTTCTATGCTGGCCATAGCACGCTGGCCGACAAGGCGCGGGTGCTGACAGGCAAGCCCCCCGTGCCCATCGGCCGCGCGGTGCGCGCCATTCTGAAAGGTTGAGCAACGAGATGCAGCGAACGGCAGCGGTGATCGGCAGCGGCTTCGGCGGACTGGCGCTTGCGATCCGGCTTCAGTCGGCCGGCATTCAGACGACGCTGATCGAGGCGCGGGACAAGCCCGGCGGGCGCGGCTATGTCTTTGAAGTGGATGGCTTCAGCTTTGATGCGGGGCCGACGGTGGTGACCGACCCCAGCTGCATCGAGGAGCTGTTCGCGCTGAGCGGCCGGAGCATCGCCGACTATGTGGAACTGATGCCGGTGACGCCCTTTTACCGGCTGATGTGGGAGGATGGCTCCGTCTTCGATTATTCGAACGACGACGAAAAGCTGCTGGCGCAGATCGCGGCGAAGAACCCCGCCGATGTCGATGGCTATCGCCGCTTCATGGAATATTCCGAAGGGGTGTTCACCGAAGGCTATGAGAAGCTGGGCCATCACGCCTTCCTGGATTTCCGCTCCATGCTGGAGGCGGCCCCGAACCTGATGAAATATCAGGCCTGGCGCTCCGTCTATTCGGTGGTGGCGAGCTATATTCAGGATCCGCAGTTGCGCGAGGCGTTCAGCTTCCACACGCTGCTGGTGGGCGGAAACCCATTCAAGACCAGCTCCATCTATGCGCTGATCCATGCGCTGGAAAAGAAGTGGGGCGTGTGGTTCCCCAAGGGCGGGACGCATGCGCTGGTGCGCGGCATGCTGAAGCTGTTCGAGGACCTGGGCGGCACCGTCATCATGGGCACCAAGGTAAGCCGGATCGAAGCCGCGGCCGGGCATGTGATGGGCGTGACGCTGGCCGACGGGCGGGAGCTGAAGGTGGACGCCGTCGCCTCCAACGGGGACGTGGTGCATACCTATCAGGACCTGCTCGGCCATCATCCGCGCGGGGTGAAGATGGCGAAGACGATGAAGCGCAAGAGCTTTTCGCCATCGCTGTTCGTGATCTACTTCGGGCTGAAGGGCCATCGCGCCGACATTCCGCAGCATACGATCCTGTTCGGGCCGCGATACCGGGAGCTGCTGGACGACATCTATTCGGCGGGCGGGCTGGCGGATGATTTTTCGCTGTATCTGCACCACCCCACCGCGACCGATCCTGCGCTGGCGCCGGAGGGGCATTCGGGCTTCTATGTGCTTTCGCCCGTGCCGCATCTGGGCAAGGCGCCGCTGGACTGGGATGCGGTGGCGCCCAAATATGCCGACAAGATCCTGGCCTATCTGGAAAAGCATTTGATTCCGGGGCTGTCCGCCGATCTGGTGCACAAGAGCTGGTTCACGCCGGAGAATTTCCGCACCGAGCTGAGCGCGCACCTGGGATCGGCCTTCAGCCTGGAGCCGGTGCTGTGGCAATCGGCCTATTTCCGCACCCACAACCGCGACGACAAGCTGAAGAACCTGTATTTCGTGGGCGCGGGCACGCACCCCGGCGCGGGGATTCCGGGCGTCGTGGGGTCTGCCAAGGCGACGGCGCGGCTGATGCTGGAGGATCTGGGCGCGGATGCGCTGGGCTGGCCCTCCAACGGTGGGCCGCAGCTTGAGGCCGTGGGCGGGGCAGCGTAAACCTTCGACATGACCGACGCTGTTCTTGCGGCTGCCCATGAGGCGATCCAGAAGGGTTCGAAGAGCTTCGCGCTGGCGAGCCGGTTGTTCGACGGCGGCACGCGCGACCGGGCGACCCTGCTCTATGCCTGGTGCCGGCACTGCGACGATGTGATCGACGACCAGATGCTGGGCGAAGGCGCGCATGAATGGGGCCATTGGGGGGCGACGCCCGCCGAGCGGCTGGCGCGGCTGCGCGACTGCACCGACAAGGCGCTGGCGGGCGAGCCGACGGGTGAACCCGCCTTCGAGGCGCTGGCGCGGGTGGCGGCGGAAACGGGGCTGCCGGCGCGCTATGCGCATGATCTGATCGACGGCTTTGCGATGGACGTCGACTGGAAGACGGTTATCAGCGCCGACGACCTGCTGACCTATTGCTATCATGTGGCGGGGTGCGTGGGGGTGATGATGGCGATCGTGATGGGGGTGCCGCCATCCGATCATGCCACGCTGGCGCGGGCATCGGACCTGGGTTTGAGCTTCCAGCTGAACAACATCGCCCGCGACGTGGCGGAGGATGCGGCGCGCGGGCGCTGTTACCTGCCGCAGGACTGGCTGGAGGCCGAGGGGCTGACGCTGGAAACCTATGCGCTGCCGGAAAGCCGGGGGACGCTGCATCGGGTGGTGACGCGGCTGGTGGACCTGGCGGAACGCTATGAGGCGTCTGCCGCGCATGGGGTGCCCGCGCTGCGGAACCGGCAGGCGTGGGCGGTGCTGTCTGCCGCGCAGATCTATGGCGATATCGGGCGCAAGGTGCGCGGGCAGGGGCCCGAGGCGCTGGAACGGCGCGCCTATACGCGGCGGCGGGACAAGCTGATCGCGGTGGCGCTGGCCGCGCCGGAAGCGATCTGGAAGCGCAACATCCGGGTTTCGACCCCGTCTGACCGGACGGGGCTGTGGACGCCCGATTTCGCATGAGCTTCCGCATTGCGCGGGACGATCTGACAGGCGAACCGACGCGGGATCTGCTGCGGCTGCATCTGCAGGGCATGCAGGCGAGTTCGCCGCCGGGGCACAGCTTCGCGCTGGACCTTTCCGGGCTGCAACGGCCGGACGTGACGGTGTGGAGTGCGTGGGAGGGGGCACGGATCGCGGCCATCGGGGCGCTGAAGGCGCTGGGCGACGGCAATGGCGAAGTGAAATCGATGCGCACCCATCCGGAATTCCTGCGCCGGGGGGCCGGGGCGGCGGTGCTGGAAACGATCATCGCGGAGGCCCGGGCGCGGGGCTTTGCGCGCCTCTCTCTGGAAACAGGCACCGGCGAGGCGTTCGAGGCGGCGCTTGCGATGTATCGGAAGCGCGGGTTCGTAAGCGGGGCGGCGTTCGCGGATTATGTGGCGAGCGACTTCAACCAGTTCCTGCATCTGGATTTGCAGACAGGCGGCTGAGATAACCACATTGGTTGTTCCACGTGGAACATTTCCCTACACTTTGATTTCAATGGCTTGAGGGCGAAAGCTGTTGGAGTTGTAGGAGATAATGTCTGCCTTTGCCTGGCAGATGGTGGTATCCAATTGATATACTGCCCCTGAAATTCCCCGGATTCCTTGCGACATCAAATAGGTGTTGTGTCCCCGGATTTCTTGTAGGAAATAGGTGTTGTGTCCCCGGATTTCTTGTAGGTATTGTGTCCCCGGATTTCTGCCGGATTCCTTGCGACATCAAATAGGTATTGTGTCCCCGGATTTCGCTGTCCCCTGACCTACCCGCCCACAATTCTGCTAAGCGATTTACCTCAGCATTAGCCCACTGCTTAACTGAGCCTCCACCGGGAAGTGGCGCAGACCACACCTCTTCCGCAAGTTCCCCAATCGCCCAGCCAATCAATGCACTTCCAACACCGACCGCTACTGCCGTCGTCGTTACGGCTACAGTTGCTGGGATCAGGGCGGCAATTACTATGCCCCCTACAATCCCGGCGCCGACACTTGCTGTTGTAGTAAAGATAGTCTCTAGAGGATCCCCTCCAATTGCCGCATCGCCTCCTGCGAATATGACACTGTAACCAATATCAGCCGCAAGGATAGCGCGCCCCGCAGATGTGTGCCCTGCTAGCCTTGCCGATTCGTCAAGGAAACCAATTGCGGCGTCGTTCAGCGCCCCGACAGCACCCCAAACATCTTGCCCAAATTCGCGAGAATCATCTGATTGAGCCATTAACGAATCCTCTCATCGGACTTTACGGACACAACAATCACATTAATCAATGACGAGCATACAAAAAATATTAACAATCCCGCTGCGATGCATTGGACAGTCAACCCTATTGGTGTCGATATATTTAGTATTATTGATCTTCGACCTTGTGAATATATCCAGATATATTGCATTGCAATCAACAAAGCCGAAAACATAATGCACCCAAAAATACTAATTGATAGAAATTTTAACTTGCCATATACGAGAAATTTTCTATTTGTCTCAAAGAATATTTCGTAATTTATAATATTTAATACAATAGATGTCAAAATAGCCGCTGTCATTACAATAGATGAGCGCCAACCTGTTAAATTGTTAGGAACTTCAAATACCTTTAGTACCGTAGGAAAATCATAAATGCCGAATTTAGTAAATGATATTATGAAATATAGAGTCCACCCCGAAACAAATGTCCCAAACATTGATACTGTTGCCAACATATTTTTCTTTTTTCTTATTTCGACCATAAATTTGCCATCGGCGGCATAAAAAACTATAGTTGTAGTAAACAATATTGTGAAAAACAGGAAAGGCGATCGGAATATAATTGAGAATATTAGAGAAAACGATATCCCTGTGATGATTACCTTGTTCACCGTTCTCTCCCCGCTTCGCTCACCGCCCGCTCTAATGGGCTAAGCAGATAGTCGATCACTCGTCGCTCATCGGTACGGATCTCCGCGCTCGCCGCGAGGCCGGGGGTCACCTCAATCGCGCTTCCCCGCTGTGGTGGCTTCACCGTCACCCTTGCCGCATACACCGGCCCCAGCTTCTCGTCCTGGATCGCATCCCGGCTGATCCAGGCCAGCCTGCCCTCCAGCGTGCCGTAGCGCGTGAACGGGAACGCCTCCAGCTTCACCGTCACCGGCTGGCCCACCTCCACGAACCCCGCGTCCCGGTTCAACACCTGCGCCTCCACGATCAGCTCCCCGCTGTCCGGCACCACCACAAGGATCGGGTCCGCCGCCTTCAGAACCGCCCCTTCGCTGTAGATCGCCAGCTGCTGCACCACCCCGTCCACCGGGCTGCGCAGCACCTGCTGGCTCTGCCGCTGCGTCGCCTTCGTCAGCTCCTCCCGCGCCAGTCGCGCGTCGGCCTCGGCCTTGGCCAGATCGGCCAGCACTGCCTCGGCGCGCATCTTTGTGGCGCGGGCGGGTGGCTGGGAAGGGAACGCATCGAACAGCACGGATGGATTGGTGGCACAGCCGGAAGGGTTTGGCCAAGGGGGGAGGGGAAGCTGGGCCAGGGATCAAGTCTGGGGTGGCTTTGCGGGAGGGCCTTCGACAGGCTCAGGCTGAGCGGGTGGTGCAAGCTGAGCGGGCGGTGCAGGCTGCGCGGGGGCCTTCGACAGGCTCAGGCTGAGCGGGCGATGCGGACTGGGCGTGGGCCTTCGACAGGCTCAGGCTGAGCGGGTGACGCGGACTGGGCGTGGGCCATCGACAGGCTCAGGCCGAGCGGGTGTTGCAGGGTGAGCGCGGGCCTTCGACGGGCTCAGGCTGAGCGGGTGGGTTCGGGCTGAGCAGGTGGGGTCGGGCTGAGCCGGTGGGGATGTGGGGGGGGCGGGGGTGCTCCCCTCTCTCCAAACCTCTCCCCAACGGGGAGAGAGCCTCCGTTGCGTCGCAGGCAATCGATGCTGATCACGCACATGAGGTGGGCGTTCAAGCGCGACGCCCCTTTTGAGGGTGCAGGGACATCATGTCCCTGCTGGGTGCAGGGCAAG
>NZ_JAYRCW010000077.1:0-12027 GCF_041909755.1 Sandaracinobacter sp. | reverse complement strand
CGGCCTTGATCGCAACTTCCCAGATGCTGGCCGAACTGAACAGCGGCTCGCTGTCCGGCGATTCTATCAAGGCGCGCACCTCCGCGGACAGGCGCGGCGACCCGGCCGCCGCCCACAGCAGCAGATGCGTGTCCAGCAGAAGCTTCAGGTCGAACCCCCGAACAGGGCTTCAATCTCCTGCAAGCCCATCGTGTCGAAGTCATCAGGCACCGACAGCCCGGCCATGAAGCCGATCCGCTTCGGCACCCCGGTAGGCGCATCCACCGGCGTCAGCTTGGCAACCGGCGTCCCCGCCTTGGCGATCACGACGGATTCGCCGGCCGCAACCTGCATCAGCAGACGGGAGAAGTGCGTCTTCGCCTCGTGGACATTCGCAGTCACCATGTGGACTAATATAACCTAGTCCACCGCTGCCTTCAATCCCCCGTCACCGGCGGCATCGTCTGCGCCGGCGTCAGGTCCGTCGCCGCCCCGCTCGCGATCGCCAGCATCCGGTTCAGCGGCAGCAGCGCGCGCACCCGCAGATCCTCGGGCACGGTCAGTTCCGGCTTCAGGTCGCGCAGCGCCAGATACAGCTTCTCCACCGTGTTCAGCGCCATATAGGGGCACATGTTGCAGCTGCACTTCCCGTCCGCGCCGGGCGCGCCGATGAAGGTCTTGTGCGGCGCCTGCTTCTCCATCTGGTGGATGATGTGCGGCTCGGTCGCCACGATGATGATCTCGCTGGGGCTTTCCAGCGCGAACTTCAGGATCGCGCTGGTGGAACCGATCATGTCGGCATGATCCAGAATGTGCGCCGGGCATTCCGGGTGCGCGGCCACCGGCGCATCCGGATATTGCACCTTCAGCTTCAGCAGCTCCGTCTCGCTGAAGGCCTCGTGCACGATGCAGGTGCCGTCCCACAGCAGCATCTCGCGCCCGGTCTTCTTCGCCAGCCACGCCCCCAGATGCTTGTCGGGCGCGAACAGGATCTTCTGCTCCTTCGGCAGCGCGTTGATGATCTTCTCCGCGCTGGACGAGGTGACGATGATGTCCGAATGCGCCTTCACCGCCGCCGAGCAGTTGATATAGGTCAGGCTGATGTGATCGGGATGCGCCGCGCGAAAGGCCCCGAACTCGTCCGGCGGGCACGAATCCTCCAGCGAACAGCCGGCCTCCATGTCCGGCAGGATCACCGTCTTCTGCGGGCTCAGGATCTTCGCCACTTCCGCCATGAAGCGCACGCCGCAAAAGGCGATCACGTCCGCATTCGTCTCGGCCGCCTTGCGGCTCAGCTCCAGCGAGTCGCCCACGAAGTCGGCCAGGTCCTGCAATTCCGGCGTCTGGTAATAATGCGCCAGGATCACCGCGTTGCGCTCCTTGCGCAGCCGCTCGATCTCCGCGCGCAGATCCAGCCCCTTCAGCGAATCTCTCAGCCTTGCATCCATGGGTCCGCCTCCTAGAGAATAGGTCTGTAAGCGAAGCATATGGGGAGGAAAAGATGAGCGGAGAAGATAAGGGCGCACAGGCGCTGGCGCATATCGCAGCCGCCGAGCGCAAGGCGGCAGAGGTGGAAGGCATCGGCCCCGACGTGGCCACCCGCCCCGTCCGCACGGTCGGCGTCATCGGCGCCGGCACCATGGGCGGCGGCATCTCGATGAACTTCGCCAATGTCGGCATCCCCGTCACCATCGTCGAACGCGAACAGGCCGCACTCGATCGGGGCCTGAAGGTGATCCGCGCCAACTACGAACGCTCCGCCCAGCGCGGCAAGCTCACCGCCGAACAGGTGGAACAGCGCATGGCCCTCCTCACCGGCAGCCTCGACATCGCAGACCTGAAGGATGCCGATCTCATCATCGAAGCCATCTTCGAAAACATGGCGATCAAGAAGGACACCTTCGCCAAACTCGACAGCATCGCCAAACCCGGCGCCATCCTCGCCAGCAACACCAGCTATCTGAACGTCGACGAGATCGCATCCGCCACCGGCCGGCCGCAGGATGTGCTGGGCATGCACTTCTTCTCGCCCGCAAACGTCATGAAGCTGCTGGAAGTGGTGCGTGGCGCAAAGACCGCACCCGACGTGCTGAAGACCGCCATGGAAACCGGCGTGAAGATCGGCAAGGTGCCCGTCGTGTCCGGCGTCTGCGACGGCTTCATCGGCAACCGCATGCTCTCCACCCGCCAGCAGGCCGCCAACCAGCTGCTGCTCGAAGGCGCCATGCCGTGGGAGGTGGACCGCGCGCTGACCGACTTCGGCTTCCCCATGGGCCCCTTCCAGATGTCGGACCTCGCCGGCCTCGACATCGGCTGGTCAAAGGAAACCTCGAAGGGCGAAACCCTGCGCGACCGCCTCTGCGAAATGGACCGCCGCGGCCAGAAAACATCCGCCGGCTTCTACGATTACGGCCCCGATCGCAGCCGCACCCCAAGCCCCGTCGTCGAACAGCTCATCCGCGACTATGTGAAGGAAAAGGGCGGCACCCCACGCGAACACAGCCAGGCCGAAATCCTCGACCGCCTGCTGCAACCCATGGTGGCCGAAGGAAAGAAGATCCTCGCCGAAGGCATCGCCCAGCGGCCTGGCGACATCGACGCCGTCTGGGTAAACGGCTACGGCTGGCCCCGCGCCACCGGCGGCATCATGTACTGGGCCGGGGTGCGCTGAAGAAAACCACCCCCCACACGTCACCCCGGGCCTGACCCGCGGTCCAGCTTCTCTTCGGCAAGGCCGGGGTTGAGGAGGCTCCGCCCCCTCAAACTCCCCCGGCAGGAGCCCGTGGCCCCTGCACCCACATTTGCAGGTCCATCGGCAAGGCTGCGCTGACGGATAAGTTCACTGCCTGCGGCGCCAGCCGGCTCAAGCGCCGCAGGCAATCAACTCAAGTCACGCGCGCGAGCTGTAGGCAGCGTGCAACGCAAAGTCAGAGGGTGCAGGGACATCATGTCCCTGCCCGCCGGAGGCAAAAACCCACACCTCCCAAACGAAAACAGGGCCGGAACCCCAAGGTCCCGGCCCCGCCTCCATCCCGTCCCTCGGGAACTCAGCGATAGAAGATATGCTGTCCCACGGTCGCCACCCGGCGCAGTTTCCAGCCCGGGTTCACGCGGGTTGCGTGGAAGTGGGTGGCGTCCGGCGCGACTTCGGGCCAGCTGCCCGAAACGGCGATCAGCGCCACGGCCTTTGCCGTTTCCCACTGCGCCATGTTGGTCGGCTGGGGCAGCGCCCCGCCGCGCACGAAGCTGAACTGCTTGGGCGCCTTCACCACGCCGCACACGTCGCGGCCGAAGCGGCCCGACTCCACGCGGTTCATGATCACCTGCGCCACGGCCAGCTGGCCGTCCAGCGGCTCGCCCTTGGATTCGAAATAGACGGCAGAGGCGAGGCACATCATCTCGTCCGTCATGTCGGCCGCATGCCCGTCGCGCACTTCGCGCACCAGCTGCGCCAGCGTGCCGGCTTCCGGCAACACCAGCCCCAGGTCGGGTTCGGCGAATTCATGGGGTTCTTCCACCATCTCCAGCGCCGGCGCGAACTGCGTCTCGGTGGGGGCGGGCGGGATGTCGTTCAGAAAGGAAATGTCGCTGTTGGGCGCTTCGCCCGCAGCCAGAAGGAATGCAGCGGCGGCGGAAATGCCGGCCACCCGGAACTTGTTGCGCATCAAAGGCTCGATACCCGCGGTTCCTGGGGCTGCGGGCCGAGAGCGGAAGCCTTTGAAAAAACTGGCCAACCGGTGTCGGAACCCGCGCGAACCGCGCTTGCTGATCCAGCCATCCTGCCCGGAATGGCCGGTGCCCTGCCGGGCCCCTTCCATCCCCTGGAGGAACCCAGACCGGCCGACCCTTCTATGGGGTGTCACAGGCCCGTCACAGTACACGGGCGGCGCGATCGTTCATCCGGGCGAAAGGGTCAACGGGTTCTGGCAATTCCCGGGACGAAACGTGCTGGCTCAGCGATATCCAGTTCAAGAACCCAGATATCCGGGTCGAATCGCACCTGCCGCTCCACGAATGCAGAGACTGCCTCTTCGCCTTCCGCCGCCAGCCGCCAGGCGGTTTCACCCGATGCGGCCGGCACCTTCTCATAGGCCCCCACGAACGCCGCGTGCCGATGCACCAGCAGCAGGGCGGATCCCCACTGGCTGCCTTTCCTCAGCACGGTCGCGAACCCGCCGGCCGCCTGCACCTGCCGCACCAGCGCCGGCACCTCGGTGCTGGCGGGCAGCCGGTGTTCAGGCAGGTCCATGCACATATCCGGGCAGATCCTTCAGCAGGATCCGCGATCGCATGAAGGTGCCCTGCCCGCGCGCCACTTCCTCGCCATCGGCGTCCAGCAGCCGGCTTTCCGCGATCAGCACGCGGCGATGGCCAGAGGCCCACTGCCCCACGGCGACCAGCGGCTCCGCCTTCACCGGCCGGGTCAGGAACAGGTTGAACTGCGTCGTCAGCACAAAGGCGTCGGTCACCATGGAATTGGCGGCATAGAAGGCCGCATCGTCCAGCATCTTGAAATAGATGGTGCCGTGCGCCGCGCCCGCTGCATGGAACATGTCGGGCGTCACCTCGAACCGGATCTCCGCCTTCCCGGCTTCGGGGATCGTCAGGCGGGACCGGAAGATCCGGTTCACCGGCGCCTCGGCATACAGCCGCTCCAGCCCGCGCAGGTGCGTCTCGCCGCTCATGCCGCGCGCCGCTGCGGCCCGGTCAGCAGCGACCACAGCGCGCCCGGCTCCACCGCGCCGCGCATCTTTTCCACCAGCGCGCGGTCGCGCAGGGTGCGGCTCACCAGCGCCAGCGCCTTCAGATGATCGGCCCCGGCCTCCGCCGGCCCCAGCAGGGCGACGACAAGATCGACCGGCAAGGCGTCCACCGCCGCCCAGTCCACCGGCTCCGATGTCCGCACCACGGCGGCCACCATCCGCTGCAGGCCCGGCACGCGCCCGTGCGGGATGGCCGTTCCGTCGCCGAAGCCGGTCGTGCCCAGCCGTTCGCGCTCGCTCAGCGCGGCCATGATCGCCTCTTCCGGCACACCCGCTTCGCCGGCCAGCAACCCGGCCGCCGTCGCAAACACAGCCCTCTGCGTCGCCGCGGGCACGTCAAGCGCCACGGCCGAAGGGGCCAGCAATTCCTGAAATTCCATCTATATTCGTCCGTTCACTCCGGATCCGCCTCATACACGGCGGATCCCTCCCGGGGTCATGCGCGCGGCTCGACCCAGCCGATGTTTCCGTCCTCCCGACGATAGACCATGTTCAGGTCGCCGGTCCGGCTGTTCTTGAACAGCAGCGCCGTCGTGTTCCGAAGGTCCAGCATCATCACCGCGTCAGACACGCTTGCCTCGGGAATGTCCACCCGCGTCTCGGCGATCGTCAGCGGCGCGTCCGGCGCATCCGCTTCCTCGGCAACGCCCTCGAACACGCGATATTCCGCATTGTCCGGCACCTCCGCCAGCGGCAGCGCGTCCAGCGTCGCCCCGCCAGACTTGTCCTTCAGCCGCCGCATATAGCGCCGCAGCTGCTTCTCGATCTTGTCCGCCGCGCCGTCGAACGCAACATTGGCAACCGCCGCCCGGTTGGAGCCCTTCAGCACCAGCCCCTGCATCACATGCATCACGATATCGCACTGGAAACTGTCGTGCGGGCCGGGGCTCAGCGTCACCGTGGCCCCGATGGATCGCTTGAAATAGGTGTCTGCGATGGCCTGCAGGCGCTCGCCCACATGAACCCGGAACGCCTGGCCCGTTTCCACCTGATGGCCTGCTACCCGGATATCCATCGTCAGTCTCCTTTCCTGTCTCCCGCTCAGGCCTGTTTCAGCCACAGCGGCTCCTTCATCTTCCCCACGAAGTCGGCATGGGCCTGCTGGTCCGCAAGGGGGATCTCCCATGTCCGCTGCGGCCATTCGGCGCGCATCTGCTCCGCTTCGGCGGCGGCCGAGACCGAAAGGTCGAACCCGATCTGCCGCCCCCCGGTCAGCTCCACATACACATCTGCCAGAAGCTCGGCGTCGATCAGCGCGCCGTGTAGCACCCGGTGCGACCGGTCGATCCCGAACCGCTGGCACAGCGCATCCAGCGTGTGTTTCGCACCGGGGAAGCGCTTGCGCGACAGGTCCAGCGTGTCCACCACGCGCGCCGCGCCGATCGCGGGCCGGCCGCACAGCTCGAACTCGAAATTCAGGAAGCGCATGTCGAAGGCGGCGTTGTGCGCCACCAGCGTCGCGCCTTCCAGAAAGGCCTGCAACTCGCCCGCCACACCGGCGAAGCGCGGCTTGTCGGCCAGGAAATCCTCGGTCAGGCCATGCACGGCCAGCGCCTCGGCCGGCATCGACCGCCCCGGGTTCACATAGACATGCAGATGGCGCCCCGTCGGCACCCGTTCCACCAGCTAGATCCCGGCGAATTCCACCAGCCTGTGTCCGTCCCGGGGATCAAGCCCCGTCGTTTCGGTATCGAACACGATCTCGCGCATTTTGCCTCTTATCCGCCCGTTTCCGCAGGCGCGCAAGCCTCAGCCGGCTTCGCACCACGCCTGCGCCGCCGCCGGATCGTCCGATCCGAACGCCTTCACCTCCATCAGCGGCGTCAACAGGTCGAACATCGCGACCGCGCCCCGGATCATCGCGCTGTCGCTCACCACCGCCACCCGCCGGAACCGGTGAAACCAGTCCAGATGCGCCAGCCGCATCTTCAGGCTGTGCAGCCCCGCCTCCAGCCCGATCCGGGAATAGCGCGTCGCATCCACGAAATAGTTCAGCCGCTCATGCGCCTCCAGCGCCGCGCGCACATCCGCATACAGCTGGTCGATTTCCGCCACCGTCAGCGCCTCGCCCAGGCGGATGCCGATCGTTCCCGGCGCCGTCTCGATCCGTTCCAGCATCGCCCGTCCTCCCGGCAAAGGCCTGCGCCCCGGTCAGCGGATCCGGCTGCCCTTCGCCACCCGCGCAATCCCCTGCACGGTGCGGAACGTCAGCAACCGGCCCCGGCCCGTCTCGATCACGATATCCGCAATCCGGCGCTTTTCCGAATCCGGCATCTGGTGCTTCAGCACGTTCAGGAACTTCGCCTCCGTCATCCCCGGCCGCGCCAGCACCCGCGCCCGCTGCACATGGAACGGCGCCGAGGCAACAGCGATCAGGTCCACGCCCTTCCACCCCTCCCCTTCCAGCAGCAGCGGAATGTCCAGCACGATCGCCCGGCGACTGCGATATCTCCGGCGGAACGCCTGCTGCATCCGCCCAACGGCCGGATGCACGATCCGCTCCAGCCGCTTCAGCGCCGCCTTGTCGCCGAACACGGCCGCCCCCAGCTTCGCCCGGTCCACCCCCATCGGCCCCGTCGTGCCGGGAAAGGCCGCCTCGATCGCCGGCAGGGCCACGCCGCCCGGCCCCTGCACCGCGCGCACTGCCGCATCCGCATCGAACACCGGCACGCCCAGGTGCCGGAACTTCGACGCCACCTTCGATTTTCCCATCCCGATCGAACCCGTCAGCCCGATCACCACCGGCCGCCGCCTCATGCGCCCCCTCCCAGCAACAGGGCGCGCAATTCCGCGTCCCGCCCCCGCGGCGGTTTCGCCCCGTAAAACAGCTCGAACGCCACGGCCGCCTGCCCCACCAGCATTTCCAGCCCGTCGATGGTCCGCAATCCCCGCGCCCGCGCCGCCGCCAGCAGCTCCGTCTCCAGCGGCGCATAGACGATGTCATACACCGTCGCCCCGTCCGGCAGCGCCCCAAGGTCCAGCCGCAACGGCGGCTCCCCCTTCATCCCCAGGCTCGAGGCGTTCACCAGCAGGTCCGCATCCGGCGCCGCCGCCGCCAGCGGCACCGCATCCCCCTCGATCTCCAGCCCTTCCAGCAAGGCCCGCGCCTTCGCGACAGAGCGGTTCATCACCGTGATCCGCCGCACCCCCAGCCGCGCCAGCGCCGGCAGCACGGCCCGCGCCGCGCCGCCCGCGCCCACCACCACGGCATGCTCCACATGCCGCCCGGCCAGCGGCCCCGCGAATCCCTCGATATCGGTGTTCGTTCCCCACAGGCCGCCGTCCCGCACCAGCACCGTGTTCACCGCCCCGATCGCCGCCGCCTCGGCCGAGGCCCCGTCCAGCCAGTCCAGCACGGCCACCTTGTGCGGCACCGTCACGTTCACGCCGGCAATCCCCAGGGCCGGCAGCGCCCGCACCGCCGCGCCCAGCTCGTCGGGCCGCACCGCAAAGCGCGAATAATCGCCGTCGATCCCCAGCGCCCGCAGCCAGAAGCGGTGAATCGCCGGGCTCTTCGAATGCGCGATCGGCCAGCCGATCACCCCCGCCGTTCTCAAATCCCCAACTCCCCCGCTTCCCGAAGCCACCCCAGAACCGCCAGCAACGGCAATCCCCGCACCACGAACTGGTCCCCCTCTATCCGCGTGAACAGCTGCGCGCCCAACCCCTCCACATGATAGCCGCCCACGCTCGAAACCACCTCCGCCCCGCAAGCCGCCACATACTGGTCCAGCCAGCCCTCGCTGAAATCCCTGACCGTCAGCGTCGCCGCCTCCACATGCCGCCACAGGGGCCGCCCGTCCCGCGCGATCACCGCCGCGCTCACCAGCCGGTGCGGCCGCCCCCGCAACTGCCGCAGCTGCGCCCGCAACCCGTCCGCCGTCCCCGGCTTTTCCAGCCACACGCCGCGCTCCAGCTCCAGCATGGAATCGCTGCCCAGCACCACCATTCCCGGCCGTAAAAGGCTCACCTTCACCGCCTTCAGCTCCGCCAGCCGGTCCGCCACATCGCGCACCGGCCTGCCGCGCAGGCCCTCCGTCACCGCCGCCTCGTCGATCCGAGCCGGCACGGCCTCGAACGCCACGCCGGCCGCCGTCAGCATGGCCCTGCGAGAGGCGCTTTCGCTGGCAAGAATGATCATCCGAAAATGCCTCCGGCGGGCAGGGACATGATCTGCCGAATCCCCTCCATGCAAATCCTCTTCATGCAATCGTGCAGGCCTTCACCGCCGAGGCCCTTCCGCCCGCTCAGGCTGAGCCTGTCGAAGCCCCATGAGGCAAACCACCGCCCTTCAATGCCACACCCCTTCCCACCGCTCAGGCTGAGCTTGTCGAAGCCCCAAGCAGCGGGCCACAGCCCCTGCCATCGCGCTTTCAAATTCCGGCCCGCAGGCGGCATCATCCACCTCCAGGCCCAACACAAAGCCCGCACCCCCGGATCCACCTCACCCCACCTCACGCCGCATCCCCAGCAGGTTCATCAGTTCGGCCGCCGTTTCCTCGATGCTGCGGCGGGTCACGTCGATCACCGGCCAGCCCCGGTCCGCGAACAGGCGGCGGGCGGCGTTCAGTTCCTCGGCGATGGTGTCCGGGTCGGCATAGCGGGCAGAGATGCCGGCGGTGTCCTGCCCCAGGATGCGGGCGCGGCGCACCTGCGCCAGCCGTTCGGGGGCCACCGTCAGGCCCACGATCAGCGGCTTTTCCAGCAGGAACAGTTCGGGCGGGATCGGCCGGTTCGGCACCAGCGGGATGTTCGCCACCTTGTAACCCCGGTTGGCGAGATAGACAGACGTCGGCGTCTTGGAGCTGCGCGACACCCCGGCCAGCACCAGGTCCGCATCTTCCCATTCATGCGTCAGCAGCCCGTCGTCATGCTCCATGGTCCAGTGGATGGCCTCGATCCGCCCGAAATAGGCGTCGTCCATGCGGTGCTGGCTGCCCGGCCGGCTGGCGGCCTGCCGCCCCAGCATCCGTTCCAGCCCTTCCATCACCGGGTCCATCACCGCGATCACCGGCAAGCCCAGCGCGGCGCAGCGCGCTTCCAGCCGGGCGCGCACGCTGCGCGCCACCAGCGTATAGAGCACCAGCCCCGGCGTCCGCGCCACTTCGTCCAGCACACGGTCCAGATGCCCTTCAGACCGCACCATCGGCCAGTAATGCTTCACGGCGTCCACGCCGGAAAACTGGGCGAGCCCGGCTTTCACTAGGCTCTCCAGTGTCTCGCCGGTCGAATCCGAAACCAGGTGCAGGTGCAGTCTTGTCACGAACCCCTCACCAAAGCGTCATGCCCCTCTTTCCCCACCCCGGATTCCCCCCTGTGGACAAACCACCGGAAAAAGCCGTGGAATCCGGGCAGGAATCGATGAATTCCCGTCCCGGAATGCGTCAAGCCTCAACCAACCCGATCGCATTCAACCCTTTCAGGCCCGATTATCCGCTTGTGGACAAGCAGCTTGCGCCTGTCCACAGGCCGGGAACAACCGGGAATCCTGTCGCTCTCAGAAGCGCTTGGCTGGCCCATGCCCTGTGGGTCCGCCTGTGGACAAGATTCCATCCCCATGATTCACCGCCCAACTTCAATGGCTACCTCAGTCTTGAAAGAGTCATGAATTGATTGGGGGCCCGCCCATTTGCCTGCCCTCCCCCATCCCGATACAGGCAAATCCATGCCTGCTCCCCAACCCCGCGCCCTGTCCGTCCTCCATGGCGAGGCCCTCGCCCCGCCGCCCGTCTGGCTGATGCGTCAGGCCGGCCGCTACCTGCCAGAATACCGCGCGCTCCGGGCCGAAAAGGGCAGCTTCCTCAACCTCTGCTACGACAGCGACGCGGCAGCCGAAATCACCCTGCAGCCGATCCGCCGCTTCGGCTTCGACATCGCCATCCTCTTCTCCGACATCCTCATCGTCCCCCACGGCATGGGCCAGCATCTCTCCTTCACCGAGGGCGAGGGCCCGCGTCTCGCGCCGCCCCTGTCCGCAGCCTCGCTCGGGTCGCTGGAACCCGCCCGCCACCATTATCTCGCCATCTGGGAAACCGTCCGGAAGGTCCGCGCGGCCCTCGCCCCCGACAAGGCGCTGTTCGGCTTCGCGGGCTCCCCCTACACCGTCGCCACCTACATGGTCGCCGGGCAGGGCTCGAAGGACCAGGCCGATGCCCGGCTGATGGCCTATGCCGATCCCGGCCGTTTCCAGGCGCTGATCGACGCGATCGCCGCCGAAACGCTGCACTATCTTTCCGGCCAGGTCGATGCGGGCGCCGATGCGCTGATGCTGTTCGACAGCTGGTCGGGCAGCCTCGCCCCGCAGGAGTTCGAGCGCTGGGTGATCGCCCCCACGGCTTGGCTCGTGGATCAGCTTCGCCGCCGCCATCCGCGCACGCCCCTCATCGGCTTCCCGCGCGGCGCGGGCGAAAAGGCCCCTGCCTATGCGCGGGAAACCGCGGTCAGCGCGCTCGCCATCGACGAATCGACAGATCTCGGCTTCATCGTCGCCAACACGCCGGATACGCTGCCCCTGCAGGGCAACATCGATCCGCTGGCGCTGAAGGCCGGCGGCCCCGCGCTGGACAGGGCGCTCGAAGCGTGCCTCGAAACCATGGCCGGCCGGCCCCACATCCTGAACCTCGGCCACGGCATCGACCGTTTCACCCCCATCGCCCATGTCGAGCAGCTGATGCAAAGGCTGCACCGGTAGAACCTCCCGCGTCCGCTCCCCGCCGGGGGAGAGACGGAGAGGGGCGAAGAAGCGCCGCAGGCAGAAAAACCCCGACGGAACCCCAAGGCCAGCCGCCAACCCTGATAATGTGGGTGCAGGGCACACGGTGCCCTGCCGGGGGTTTGAGGGGGCAGAGCCCCCCAGTCCCTCATCTGCCGCCCCTCGGCAAGGCGCCCGCCTCTTTCCACCACTGTGAAGCCGGGCTAGGTTCCGTGTCATGGACACGCTCATCGGCTGGCTCGGTTCCGCTTACATGCCGCTCAAGGCGGTGCATGTGGTTGTCACCTTCTTCTGGATTGCGGGGCTGTTCATCTATCCCCGGTATCTGGTGCATCAGGCCAGTGTTCCGGTGGGTTCGGCCGAGGATCTGAACTGGCGCCTGCGCACGGCGCGGGTCCGCCGCATCATTCTGGTGCCCAGCATTCTGGCGGTCTGGATTCTCGGCCTTGCCATTGCCACCAGCTATGGCTTCCAGCAGGCGGGCTGGATCCATGCAAAGCTGCTGCTGGCGCTGCTGCTGTCGGGCTATCAGGGGTGGATCACGGGCGTCGGCCGCCGCATGGCGGCGGGCGA